>CALCCB010000157.1 GCA_937899625.1 uncultured Bacteroidota bacterium | reverse complement strand
CCTGATAATAATCGCAAGAGGTTTGTGGTATTCCCAATAATTCGAAATAGGCTTGCATTAATCCGTCTTCTCCTGGAGTACCGTGAATGGCATTGAATACCGCATCGAAATTGATTTTTGTTCCGTTGACCGTGGTTGAAAAATCGTTTTTATCAATTGGAAACTCGGCGTCATTAGCGTCTACATAAACCCATTTTTCTTTGAAAATGTGAATGCGGTATCCTTTATATTTCGATTGATCTAAAAAGTTATACACTACGTTTCCGCTCACTAACGAAATTTTATATTCGCTGGAATAGCCTCCCATGATAATTGCAATATGCTTCATTTTTTACTCTTTAATTAAATTTTATTTCAATCAAATTCTGTGAGTTCAGCGTTATTCTTTTAGTTTCTCTTCCGTTTGAAATAATAAGTACTTTTCCTTTATAAAGATTTGTTTGCCTTGGGAATTCAAAATTTGTATCGGTAATAGTTTGACTCATGTGGTTGTTTTAATCTCTGTTTTCTATGTGTTTGTAAGCTTCTATTACTTTCTTAACCAATTTATGACGGATGACATCTTTATCATCTAAAAATATCATGCCCACTCCTTCAATATCTTTTAAAATTAAAAGCGCTTCTTTAAGACCAGAAATGGTACGTCTTGGTAAATCAATTTGACCTGGATCACCTGTTAAAAGAAATTTAGCATCTTTTCCCATACGCGTCAAAAACATCTTCATTTGAGCATGAGTAGTGTTTTGACCTTCGTCTAGAATTACAAAAGCATGGTCCAAAGTACGTCCTCTCATAAATGCCAAAGGCGCAATTTGGATGGTGCCATTTTCGATATAATTATCTAATTTTTCAGCGGGGATCATATCTCTTAAAGCGTCGTACAAGGGTTGCATATATGGATCCAGTTTTTCTTTTAGGTCTCCCGGAAGAAACCCTAAGTTCTCCCCTGCCTCTACAGCAGGTCTGGTCAATACGATCCTTTTGACTTCCTTATTTTTCAGTGCTCTTACTGCCAGCGCAACAGCTGTATAGGTCTTCCCTGTACCGGCAGGACCAACGGCAAACACCATGTCATTCTTGTTGACAGATTCTACCAGCTTTTTCTGATTCAAGGTACGGGCCTTGATCTTGACTCCCTGGTTGCCATGCACAAGTGTCTCTGAACCATCATCCGAAGAGATCATCTTCTCCCCTTCGTCCAACATCAGATTATCGATGTTATTTTCCGTAACTGAATTGTATTTGTGATAATGCTGAATGATCAAATTGAATTTTATTTCAAACTGATCCATTACTTCTTCGTCCCCGGTGATCGTCAAAACATTGCCTCTTGCCACGATCTTTAATTTCGGGAAGAAACTTTTAATATGCTTTAACTTATCGTTGTTGACTCCAAAAAGTTCAACAGGATTGATACCCGTGATTTCGATCTTTTTTTCCAGATGCTTAATATTTTGTCAGTTACTGACGATAAAAATCGTTTGAATAACCTTATTTTTGGTCCAAAATTAGGAAATAATTCATCAAGATTCTGCACGGAATTAAGGACAGTGAAAATTATTACGCTAACAACGGATATGGGCCTCAAAGATCACTATGTGGCTGCACTTAAAGGAACGATCCTTAAGCTCTGTCCTGACGCCCAGATCATTGATATTTCTCACAACGTTCGTCCATTTGATGTTGCCGAAGCCGCTTACTATTTACAGTCGAGCATTCAGGATTTCCCTGAAGGAACTGTTCATATTATAGGTGTAGACAGTGAACCAATGATCAATTTTTCAGGCTCGGAAGGAGCGTTTCCTTCGGTGATGAAATTCAATGGGCAGTATTTACTTAGTAACGATAATGGTTTTTTCGGCTCTTTCCTGGCTGAAAACAAGCACGAGGGCTTTTACAGGATCGACGATGTATTATCCAATCCCGAACTATTCAGGTTCCCAACAAAAAATATGCTGATCCCAGCGGGATGCAAAATATTGAACGGAGCTGACGTGGAAAGCTTTGCTTCTGAATTCGGCAGCTTTAAAAGAGCTTTCGCTCCTTCTGCTGTTATCGAGCAAAATCTAATTAAGGGCAATGTGATCCATATTGATAATTACGGCAACCTGATCACAAACATTCACAAGGATATTTTTGAAAGGTTCGGAAAAGAAACTCCTTTTACCATCTATTATCGTCATAAGGATTATCACATCGACGAAATTTCAGCAACCTACAACTCTGTTCCGAGTGGAGAAAAGGTGGCCATTTTCAATGACAACGGGCTGTTGGAAATAGCAATTAATCGAGGTGCAAATGCTTCGAATGGTGGAGCTGAAAAATTATTCGGAATGCGCATTGGAGACGTCGTACGCGTAGAATTTACTCCAAGAGGATCCAGAAACACACTTGAATCTTTGTTCTAATGCTGATCAGAATTGTAAAACTTCATTTTCAACAAGATAAGATCGACGACTTTCTAGCATTTTTTGACACGATAAAATATCGAGTTAATGATTTTGAAGGTTGTCGTGGCATGAAACTTCTGAGGGATGTTAATGAACCTTCTATCGTCATGACGTACAGCATGTGGAACACTCCCGAAGATCTTGAAAGGTATAGGACTTCTGAAACATTTGGTGAAATCTGGCCATCGATCAAACCCTGGTTTGCAGAAAAGCCGGAAGCATGGAGTGTTGAGACCTACTTTGATGGTTTCGCACACAAGGATTGATCGCAATACTTATCAATAGTCGAGCGTGAATTAATAATCCATACCAATGGCTCAATGCCGACCTGCAATTCAAAAGGAAATCTTAATTTTGAACGCGAACTGCAACAAACAATAATGAAAGCACTCTATTTCAAGGAGATCAAAAGCTTTTTAAGCTCGATCATAGGATATATTTTTATTCTGATCTACCTTATTGCTTCGGGTCTTTTTCACTGGATCATCTCCATGAATACGAACCTTCTGGAGGGAACAGAGGCCGATCTTATTCCATTCTTCAATCTTTCTCCAGTCATCTTTTTGATACTGATCCCTGCGATCACGATGAGATCGATAGCAGAGGAACGCAGAACGGGTACAATTGAATTATTATTTACACATCCAATTTCAGACTTCAAGATCCTGATGGCTAAATATCTTGCAGGTGTTACCCTGTTGATTATCGCTATCATGCCAACATTCATTTATTACGTTTCCATGCATTACCTTGGAAACCCAGTGGGTGTTATTGACGATGGCGCTACGTTTACTTCATACATGGGATTGATCATGTTGGGATCTGCATTTGTGGCAATCGGGATATTTGCTTCGGCAGTGACCAGCAGTCAGATCGTCGCATTTATCATTGCCATGTTCCTGAGCTGGATCTTCTATGATGGCCTTACTTTATTGGGGTCATATAATCTGATGGGAAAATTCGATTACATCATCCAGTATATGGGAATGTCTTTCCATTACGACTCGATCAAAAGAGGTGTTATCGACACGAGTGATCTGATCTACTTTGGATCTTTAATCGCAGTTTTCATATTTGCCGCACTAACGGTGATCAAATCACTTAAAAAGTAAATCATGGCAGAGAAAAAGAAATTCACAAGCGGCATTTTCAACTGGTCTTTTCTGTTACTATTTATGGTAGGAATGATCTTGATCAATATCATTGGTTCCTTCCTCTATACAAGGGTTGACATGACCGAGGATAAGCGCTATTCATTGAATCAGGGCACCATCGATTTTCTTGAGAACAAGGATAATTTTGAAAATAGAGTAACGATCAAGATCTATCTTGAAGGTAATCTCCCCGCTTCTTTGAAGCTATTCAGAAATGCGATCGAAGATAAACTGAAGGAATTCAAGCAATTTGCAGGTGACAGGGTTGAATATATTTTCATTAACCCGACTCCTCCAGGAAGTACGGAAGCAGACAATCAAGCCTTATTCGAGACACTCTACGCCAAAGGAAAAGGGATCATTCCGATGGATGTGGTCTACATGAAAGATGGATCGCAAAGTCAGATGTTACTATGGCCAGGTGCAGTGATCGATTACGGTGGATCTACAGTGAACAATATTCAGTTCTTGCCTGGAACACCTCCTGGAAAGCCGTATAGCCTGGATGCAATGACACAGCTCATTGAAAACTCTGTCAACAACCTTGAATACATGTTGATCAGTGCCCTTCGAAGAGCAACGCAAAAAACATTAAAACGTGTTGGATTCCTGCAAGGACACGGGGAGCTTAGTTTCGCTCAAACTCAACGAGCAAGAGCGTTGATCTCGAATTATTATAACATCAAGGACGTCACAATCAACGACTCATTAGCTGCTCTCAACGATATTGATGGATTGATCATTGCTCGTCCCACTCAAAAATTCAGTGATAAAGACTTATACATCATTGATCAGTTCCTTATGCGGGGAGGACGACTAATGTGTTTCATGGATGCACTTTCAATTGATGAGGACAGTTTAAATGCCAGAGGTGTAACACATACCACGCGTTATTCAACCGGATTGGAACGAATGCTTTTCGACTATGGTTTAAAACTGAACGACAATTATGTCGTTGATGTCAATTGTGCACCAAAACCGGTTCCGTTTGCAAAACAATCTCTCATTCCTTGGTTTTTCCATGTTTTGGCAACACCAACCTCTCATCCTATCTCAAGAAATGTTGAACCAGTATCCTTGAATTATACCAGTGAAATTCAATTCGTAGAGAATAAAACTGCAGTATTGACACCTGTATTAACCTCATCAACAAACTCCAACCTGACTGGTTTGGCTCCAATGGTTTCTTTAGCAATGCCTTTGAATTATGGTGACAAACCGGAATTAGTAGACAATCCAGAGGATGAAGTCAATAAAATCTGCCTTGCCGGACTAGCAGAAGGATCTTTCCAATCGCATTTCAAGAACAGGATCATTGATGAATACGCGAATAATCCAATAGCTAAGTACAAAGAGAAAAGTTCTTCTGAAGGAAAAGTATTCCTTGTCGGAAATGGTAGATGCATTATGAACGAATATGATTCTATGCCTGCAAGAAACGGACAAGGCTTCATGTACAGACCGAAACAGATCAATGATCTTCGCATGGATCCTAAACTTGCCGAATTACGAATACCATTGTTTTTCGGGAATCAGGAATTCTTCCAAAACCTGGTTGATTACATGATGGATGATAATTCAGTTCTCGACATTCGTAGCAGACAGATCGACATCAGAGCAATAGACAAAGAAAAGATTAAAGCGAAGGCCGGTTTTTTCAAGATGATCAATCTATTATTACCAGTGGGATTAGTATTGTTCCTGGCATTGATCATGGGATACATTAGAAAAAAGAGATACGCTAAGAATTGAACGACATGACAAGAACACGAATCATCATTTTAGCTGCTTCACTTCTAACAATTGGATTTCTGATCTACCTAACTATCCAATTAACAGATAATTCGGGTAAATCTGTTACCGAACTGATCGAATTCAATATTGAGGATACCTCTACTGTGGATCGAATTATCATTACTGATGCATTCAGTCGAAAAATGGAATTGGTTCGATCAGAAAATGGATGGACCGACGAAAATGGAGGTTGTGTCACTCAGGAAAACGTACAATTCATCCTTGAAGCCTTTAAAAAGATCGAATTCAAGGGATACATTTCGGAAAACTCAAAAAGAACCTTCACCAATATGATGTCTGCCCAGCATACGAAAGTTGAAATCTATCAGGAAGGTGATTGGGTAAAAACATGGTTTATCGGGCCCTCAGCTCAGGATCATTACGGACAGATCATGTTATTGGAAACTGCTGACCAGGGAAAAAGTTCATTCCCGGTAATGATGAAGATCAAGGATGAAAACGGGATCATTGAACCTCGCTTTTTTGCAGATAAACGCAAATGGATCTGCACGAGGATCTTTGCCTTATCAATCGACCAGATCTCAAAGGTGGATGTTAAATTTAATGAGGAACCAAAAAGAAGTTTCACGGTTACTAAAAAGAAGCACAAGCTGGATGTGTATCAGCAAGGGAAAAAGCTCCCACAAGTGGACACAGCAATGATCTATCGCTATCTTCAGAATTTTAGAAAGATCCATTTTGAATTGGCAAATTTCGAGCTAAGCGATAAGCAGATCGATAGTATGAGGAGAACAACTCCTTTTGCTGTAATGACGATTACTGAAACAACTGGCAAATCAACAAAGCTCAGAATGTTTAGAATTCAATCGGAATTCGAGCAAAGAAATGAGTTTGGCGATGTGGTGAATGTGGACATGAACAAGTTCTGGTGTGAGCTTCCGGATGGCCAGTTTGTAAAGTGTCAATATTTTGTCTTTAACGAGATCTTACTGGGTCATGTATACTTTCCGATGGACATGGAAGGTGTTCGCACAGAATAACCCTACTTTTCGTTTGTTTTGTTAATAAAAAAGGAAAAAAAACACTTACTCCTTGCCCCTATTTTGCAAGGTGTATGTTAGTTTTGACGTAAAATCGACAAATAATGAACTTTATTGCATCAAGCACTGCATTATTAAAGCATCTACAAAGTATTTCAGGAGTTCTAAGCACAAGCAATTCGCTTCCAATTCTGGATAATTTTTTATTTGAGATCCACGACAGTCAACTGACTATTTCAGCTTCTGACCTTGAGACCACCATGAGAACTACAATGGAATTGATCGAAGCAAACGAGGCCGGTAAACTTGCAATTCCTGCGAAGTTACTTCTGGATGTTTTGAAAAATCTTCCAGATCAGCCATGCACGTTCATTTGTGACATGAAGAACTATTCTGTTGAAATCAAATATGACAATGGAAAATCGAAGATGGTTGGTCAAAATGGTGATGAATTCCCAAGAGTTCCGGCAATTGAAAATTCCAATTCTGTAAAGATCTCAGGAGACATTCTTTCTAATGCGATCAACAAAACAATATTTGCAACAGGTAGTGATGATCTTCGCCCAGTAATGAGCGGTGTGTTCTGTCAGTTTTCACCACAGGATATCACTTTTGTAGCAACGGATGCACATAAGCTGGTTCGGTACAGAAGAACTGACTCAGAGGCGACTGGAAGTTCATCATTTATCCTACCTAAAAAACCGTTGAACCTTTTAAAATCAAACTTAAAAGGAGAAGAAGAAGTATTGGTTGAGTACAATGAATCCAATGCTGTTTTCACGTTCAATGACATCGTATTGATCTGTCGTTTGATCGACGGGAAATATCCTAACTACGAGGCTGTTATTCCAAAGGAGAATCCAAATGTTCTTGTGATCGATAGAACTCAATTCTTGAGCTCGATCAGACGTGTATCGATTTTTGCAAATAAAACGACGCATCAGATCAAATTAAAATTAGCAGGTTCAGAGCTTTCTCTTTCAGCAGAAGATGTGGATTTCTCAAATGAAGCAAACGAGCGATTGACTTGTAATTACGACGGTGACGATATGGAAATTGGATTCAACTCTCGTTTCCTTATGGAGATGTTGAACAATCTTGACACTGCCGAAGTTAAACTGGAAATGAGTGAGTCGAACCGTGCAGGATTGTTAATGCCGGCGGTGAAAGACAATGAAAACGAAGACATTCTCATGCTGGTCATGCCAGTAATGCTAAACAGATAAAAAATGATCCACCTTCGGGTGGATTTTTTGTTTAAGTCAACTACCTTTAAGGAATGTTCGGCAAACTTTGTTTTTCATTTCTAGTTCTCACCGTGCTTGGATCTTGTGGTCTTAAGTATGTTCCGACAGAAACGCCAGAACAATTTGAAGCACGAAGACATTCAGCCATTGAGAATTTCATTAGGACATCTCTAAATTCTGATTCTTCCTTTTACAATTCAGAAGCCTTTGGCGAAATAACCGTTGTTAAACCTGAAAGCTATAAATTCCTCGACTCATTATTTGAACTTAAGTATGAGCAAGAACAAAAGGGAATTACCAATAAAGAGCTCAATGAACAAATTGAATCACAAAAATTAAAGATCGAGCTGGATACAAATCGTCTGTATTATCTCGAAGAACATGTTTTCTCGCTGAAAAGAAAGGATTCTTCTGAATTCATCATTTCAAAAGTTCTCCTTGACGAAAAAATGAACGTTGAGCGATTTGAAGTTGAAAATATCATCGAGATCCCAAACAAATGCAGAACCTATTACAAGCAATACCTTTTTAATGAATCATTCATATATCCCGGAATACAGGCAACTGAAGAGGAAAATCGCTTCTACAATTTTTATAGAGAAGGAATAGGATCTACTTCAAACAGTGAAGGAGATGAGATACTATCAAGGATGCTTCAGGTAATGGATCTGGCTTATAAAAAGAAGACGCTCCAGACAACAGAGATCCTTAAATATCTTGCTCGAACCAAGATCAATGGAACCACGAAAGAATTGGAAAAAGAATCAGTCCTCAACATTTATCAGCTACAGGATGAGAATAATGCACCTGTTGGATATTGGTTCGTAGTTGAGTTCAAGCAGGGAAGTAACATAGTCTCATGGTACTTCGAATACGACCTGTACCTCAGAGAAATGAAAGCCGTTAGAACGGATCAATAAGCAAGAACTACTGCCGATTGACGAATTCCTTTCTGTTTTTGGATCCAAGGGGCGTATACCACATTACTTGCAGGGACAGGATCGGTAGTTTTTGCAAATCCAAGAGAAATGTCTCCCTTTAAAAGAAAACCGTTTTTATCGTTGATCAGCTCAAAAGACTTATTGTTGAATGAAAAAGAATATCGTCCTTTAGGAACTGGGATCGGATAAAATCTTCCGGGATAGATCTTTCGATAATTGTCATACAATTTCATGTGTTTCGCGAGTTCGTCTTCCGAATTGTATAAACCGATATTTATACCTCCTTTCTTCAATAGAATGAACGGCCTTGACGAATTAAAAACCGTTATCTGATCACTATTCAACTTTTCCCATCTTGAAAACTGAATTGAAGCAAATCCAAAAATGATCAGAATAATACTTGCCATCTTAAACATTTTAGAAGAAGCTACAGATGCAAATACTACAAGGATGATCAGGCAGATCGCTACCCAGATTTGAAATTGAAAACCATACGCAACCGCTCCTGGTAATTCCTGGATGAACTGAAGAAAGTAAATAGTCACAGATACAATAAGAAGTAAGCTGGTTGACACTATCGTGGCAATTACCGGAACCCTTGCTAAAACGAGAAATGCAATCCCCACTCCTAGCAATAACCCGGAGAGCAACATCATTCCCAAATTAGAAAGCACAAAATAATTCGGAAATTGATGGAAGTAATGCAAACTAAGTGGTGTAGTAAAGATCTGAGCTGCCAGACCCACTGCTATCCCTTTCCATAGGTAGTCCATCCATTTAAACCGAAATTCAAAAAGCGCTTCAATCTTAGGATAGAGAAGAAAAATACCGATCATAGCAAGATACGATAATTGAAAACCAGGATCGAATAGGAAATTTGGTTCGATCAAAAGCAAAACGAACGCAGAAAAGAAAAGAGTATTCAACGGAACATTTTGTCGTCCAGAAAGCTGAGCCAGGATCAATATTGAAAACATAAATACCGACCGTAAAACAGAGGGTGAAAAACCGGTGATCAACGCATACCCCCACAACAAGCACGTCACTAAAATTATGGCCGTATTTCTCTTGATCCATTTTGAGAACCAGGACATGATTGTCATCAATATGATCATAACAATTCCTACATGAAGCCCCGATACTGCCAGAACATGCATTGCCCCAGTATCCGAAAAAAGGGACCTGACTTCTGAATCCAAGGATGATTTATCACCCAAGATCATTGCCTTTATTATTCCAAGTTCTTCACCCTCAAATTTATCTTCCAGTGTTTTAGACAGATAATCATGAACTTGATCTACCCGATCCCCTAAAAGGCTTGACTCTATTCTATCCAGAAAAATATAAGACTCCTGATCTGCAAAGGCTTGAAAAGATATTCGCTTATTTTTCCAGTAGGATTCGACATCAAACTCACCAGGATTTCCAAGATTTGAAATCTTCTCGAATTCACACTTTACTGCAACGACATCTCCTTTCTGAGGTAGAATATCTTCGTCGAAACGAGACATTAGAAGAACACCCTCCTTAGGGGCAATTGCCACTGAATCACCTATCCAGGAGCCGATCCGGTCACATTTTATTCGGGTCCAACCCGATTCACTCTTTCGCACCTCCTGAACATGTACAATCTGAACATAGTTGCTCAATTCCTGTTCAGAAGTCTGGATAGTTTCATTATCAAGTGAAAACACCAGATACCCAAGGAATAAAATACTACCTCCAAAAATAAAGCTAACTGCGAACTCTCTTGTTCTTTCAATGTAAAGTCCAACCAATGAAATTAAAATCCAGCAAAAACTCGATAAAACAAGTACATCCATCGAGACTCCAATGTGTGCAACTATTATTCCTGTCAATAATAACAGAGTAATAAAAACAAAAGGCATCCGGAAGATTACGGACATAATGGAATCGTAAGTTAGAAGTGCAATTTCTTGAATATCGAATTAAGAAACAAATTTTTCTAATCGCACTAGACAAGATCAAATAAAACCGTGCTAATCACTATATTTGCGGGCAAAATTGAATTAAAATGATCAACGTAACTCTTCCGGATGGGTCAGTCAGACAGTATGAAAAAGGTACTACTGCACTTGACGTAGCGAAAAGTATTTCCGAAGGACTTGCTCGTAATGTCCTCGCTGCACGTGTGAATGGCGATGTAATTGATGCCACTCGTGAATTGCCAGAAAATACAACGCTTCAGCTTCTGACCTGGAACGACGAAGACGGGAAATCTACAATGTGGCACTCTTCAGCCCACCTGATGGCCGAGGCTCTTGAATTCTTTTATCCGGGTATTAAACTTGCTATTGGACCGCCAGTCGCAAATGGATTTTACTATGATGTAGATTTCATGGAGCATTCGATTTCTGAAAAAGATCTTGAAAAGATCGAACAGAAAATGAAAGAGCTGGCCAAAGAGAAGAATCCTTACGTCAGAAAGGAGGTCTCTAAGGCTGATGCCATTTCATATTTCTCTGAGCGTCAGGATCCATATAAATTGGAATTGATCGATGGCCTTGAAGACGGAAACATTACGTTCTACACCCAAGGAAATTTCACTGACCTCTGTCGTGGCCCACATATTCCGGATACAGGATTTATCAAAGCAGTTAAATTAACTGCTATTGCTGGAGCGTATTGGAGAGGAGACGAAAAGAATAAACAATTGACTCGAATTTACGGAGTTACTTTCCCTAAGCAATCTGAGCTTGAAGATCATCTTCAAAAGCTTGAAGAGGCAAAGCGTCGTGACCACCGTAAACTGGGCAAGGAACTGGAATTGTTCACTTTTTCCCAGAAGGTAGGACAAGGATTACCACTTTGGTTACCAAAGGGAGCCGCACTTCGAGAGCGATTGGAAAACTTCTTGAAAAAAGCGCAACGTAAAGCTGGCTATGATCAGGTGATCACCCCGCATATCGGAAACAAGGAATTGTACGTAACTTCTGGACACTATGCTAAATACGGGGCAGACTCTTTCCAGCCAATCCGTACTCCGGATCCGAATGAAGAGTTCTACCTTAAGCCGATGAACTGTCCACACCATTGTGAGATCTTTAAATCAAAACCAAGATCATACAAAGACCTTCCTGCCCGATTCGCAGAATTTGGTACGGTTTACCGTTATGAGCAATCTGGAGAATTACACGGATTGACCAGAGTACGAGGATTTACGCAGGATGACGCTCACATTTTCTGTTCTCAGGATCAGGTAAAAGATGAGTTTAAGAATGTGATCGATATCGTACTTTATGTTCTTAAGACATTAAACTTCCAGAATTTCAAAGCACAGATCTCACTTCGAGACCCTGAGAATCCTGAAAAATACATCGGATCTGATGAGAACTGGGAAAAGGCAGAACAAGCTATCATTGAAGCAGCTGCTGAAAAGAACTTGAACACAGTTGTTGCATATGGAGAAGCGGCATTCTATGGACCAAAGCTGGATTTCATGGTACAGGATGCACTTGGACGTGAGTGGCAGCTGGGTACGATCCAGGTGGATTACAACTTGCCAGAGCGATTTGAACTTGAGTATACAGGAGCGGACAATCAGAAACATCGTCCGGTAATGATCCACAGAGCACCATTCGGTTCTATGGAACGATTTGTAGCAGTATTACTTGAGCATTGCGCTGGGGATTTCCCACTTTGGTTAAGCACTGAACAATTTGCCATTCTGCCGATCTCTGAGAAATACAATGATTATGCAGAAAATCTTTCGCAATTGCTAAATAATTACGATATTCGCGGGTTCGTTGACGATCGTAATGAGAAGATCGGCAAAAAGATACGTGAAGCAGAGCTTAAAAAGATCCCATTCATGTTGATCGTTGGTGAGAAAGAGGCCGAAAACAAAGAGGTTTCAGTTCGCCAGAGAGGACAGGGAGACAAAGGCTCAATGTCGATCGAATCTTTTGCTGAGATCGTACGTAAAGCAATCGAAGAGGAGTTATCTTCAAACGTTTAAAACTTTAAATGAGAAAAAACACTAGGAAACCTTTTGTAAGGAGAGAAGAAAGAGATGAACACAAAATAAACGAGCATATCACGGCGCGTGAAATTCGTTTAGTTCTGGAAGGCCAAGAGCCAAAAGTTATGTCTGTTTCTGAAGCATTAAGAATGGCTGAAGAGCAGGAACTGGATCTTGTAGAGATCTCTCCGAATGCTGTTCCTCCGGTATGTAAGATCATGGACTATCGTAAGTTCGTTTACACCCAGAAGAAAAAACAAAAGGAATTAAAAGCAAAGCAGAGTAAAGTAGTGATCAAGGAGGTACGTTTTGGACCCAACACAGATGATCACGATTTCAACTTTAAGCTGGCTCATGCGAAGAAGTTCCTTGAAGAAGGAAATAAAGTAAAGGCATTCGTTTTCTTCCGAGGAAGAACGATCGTCTTTAAAGACAGAGGAGAGATCCTTTTATTAAAATTTGCTCAGGAACTTGCTGATTATGGTGTAGTTGAGCAAATGCCAAAACTTGAAGGAAAGAAAATGATCATTATGATCAATCCGAAAAAGAAATAAGAAGAAGCTGATATAGAGTTAACTTTTAAAAAGAAGAGAGATGCCAAAAATGAAAACTAAATCCAGTGCAAAGAAGAGATTCACTGTAACTGGAAGCGGTAAAATCAAAAGAAAGCACGCTTTCAAAAGTCACATCTTAACTAAGAAGTCGACAAAAAGAAAGCGTAACTTGACACATGCAGGACTAGTTGATGGTTCTGATATGTCAAATGTTAAATTGCAATTGTGCATGAAGTAATGCGCAAGGAGGTTTTATATTGTTTAACCAAGTAATGAGTAACTAAGTCTTCTGAAACAATGAAGCACTCCTTATTAAAAAACTAGAAATTATGCCAAGATCAGTAAATCACGTAGCTTCAAGAGCTCGTAGAAAAAATGTGATGAAGCTGGCTAAAGGATACTTTGGCCGCAGAAAGAATGTTTGGACTGTTGCAAAGAACGCAGTTGAAAAAGGACTCGTTTATGCATACAGCGGACGTAAGCAAAAGAAAAGAAATTACCGTTCATTGTGGATCGCGCGTATTAACGCAGGTGCACGTATGCATGGTATGAGCTATTCTCAATTCATGGGAGCTGTTCACAAAAGTGGGATCGAATTGAACCGTAAGGTTCTTGCAGACCTTGCTATGAATCACCCTGAAGCATTCAAGGCGATTGTAGACGCTGTCAAAAAGTAAAAAGATCAATACTCTATATCAGGAAATCCGTTTGTTCGCAAACGGATTTTTTTTTGTCTAATATCCTCTTTGACCGATCATAAACTTCTACATTTGTCAAAACAATTGTCATGGCATTAGACACCAAAAAGGCTTCTCTAGCAGGAATATTGATCACCATAGGAATCGTTTTTGGTGATATCGGAACCTCTCCACTTTACGTATTTCAAGCGATAACTGGAGGAACCGATTTTTCAAGAGAACTGATCATGGGAGGTTTGTCTTGTGTGATCTGGACGCTTATTCTTCTGGCGACAACCAAGTACATTTACTTTGCTCTGAATGCCGACAACAAAGGAGAAGGAGGAATCTTTGCCCTATTTGCACTACTTAAAGCAAAACGATTGAAATGGGTCATCATTCCGGCTTTGATCGGATGTGCGACGCTTCTTGCTGACGGGTTCATCACTCCTGCTATTTCCATATCCTCAGCGGTTGAAGGGATCAACAATATCTATCCAGACCTACCAGTACTTCCAATTATCATAGGTATTGTTGTGGTTTTGTTTTCCGTTCAACAATTTGGAACAGCAGCGATCGGAAAAGCTTTTGGTCCAGTTATGTTGATCTGGTTTAGCTTCCTGGGCTATTTAGGGGTGATCAATATTGCCAAGAACCCTGAAGTTCTTGGTGCATTTAATCCCTATCACGCTTATCATCTGATTGTCAATGTTGACGGTGGGTTCTGGGTACTTGGCGCAGTCTTCCTTTGTACCACAGGAGCTGAAGCATTATATTCTGACCTTGGGCATTGTGGCAAATACAATATTCGAATCTCATGGATGTTCATGGCTTCTTTACTCGTAATTAATTACCTCGGACAATCTGCACTCTGTCTTTCGGATGGATTTGCACTTGCTCCTAATCAAACCGTTTTTTATAGTATGGTACCTGATGGTATGCTCCCATTTGCCATCGGAATAGCCACAGCTGCTACTATAATCGCATCACAAGCATTGATCACGGGAGTCTTCACATTAATGAACGAAGCAATTAAACTTGATCTATGGACCAACCTTAAGATCAAATATCCATCTGAGCACCAGGGTCAGATCTACATTCCTTTCATCAATTGGTTTTTGATGGCTGGCTGTATTGCGGTGATCCTGATCTTCAAAAAGTCAAGTGCCATGGAAGCGACCTATGGACTTGCGATCACCATTGATATGGTAATGACGTCGATATTACTTGGACTACTTCTACTGATCAAATATCCAAAACTCAAGCCTTTTTATATTATGATCTTTACGGTCTTCCTGACGATTGAAGGCATTTTCTTAATGTCGAATCTGGGCAAGATCGTTCATGGAGGATGGTTCACATTACTTTTGGCTATCGCATTTTTCTCTATTCTTTTCCTATATTACAAGGCGAAGCAATTGCGAAGAAATATTACCGAATATGTACAGATGAAACGAGTGATTCCTTTATTAAAGGCTATTCAGGAAGATAAAAACCTACCGTTTGAATGCACTAACCTTGTATACCCCACCCGTAGTGTTACTCCCAACAAACTGGATACGACAGTATTCCATTCTTTATTTCGTAAAAAACCCCGAAAAGCAGGCATCTACTGGTTTCTACACATTGATATCCTTTCTGACCCATGGGGTGTGCATTATACCGTAAATGAAGTGATCGATAAGAAGTGTTATTATGTACACCTGGAGCTTGGCTTTAAGGAAGAACATCGTGTAGAATATATGATCAAAAAGATACATCGAAACATGATCGAAAAAGGTGAGCTTACAGGTCATAGTGTTTTCGAATCAATTCATGACAAATTTGAAGAAGTGGATTTCAAATTCATCGTACTCAATTCACGAGTGGCGACCGATGTGATCCTTACCCCATTCCAACAATTGTGTGTGAGAGTTTATCGTTTTGTTAAATCAACAGGATTAAAACCTGCTGAAGATTTCGGACTTGACAAAACCAACGTCGAGGTTGAATACATTCCAATAACCGTTGCTGAGAAATACGACATGGAAATGATAGAAGACTTTGAAGATTATTCAATGACTGAGTCGAAGATCAAGTTGTCGAAAAAAGGATAACCCAAAGGGCAGAAATCTTTTCTTCAAACGATAATCGTTAAAATAAAAAAGCGGGAACTCATTGCTGAATTCTCGCTTTTCCTATGAAAACTACTACGATTACTTTTTATCGTCTACCTCTTCGAAGTCTACATCTGTTACTTCATCTCCAGGGTTTCCTGAATCTTGAGAAGCTCCAGCGTCACCTGATTGATTTGCTGCGTTGTACATTTCCTGAGACGCTGCCTGGAAAACTTCATTCAATTTATCCATCGCCGCCTGAAGATTGTTCATGTTCTTCGCTTCAAACTCTTTTTTCAATTCTGCAAGTGCATCTTCGATCGGTTGCTTTTTGTCTGCAGGGATCTTGTCTCCGTACTCTTTCAACTGACGCTCAGTCTGGAAGATCGTTGAATCTGCCTTGTTGATCAACTCAGCTTCTTCTCTCTTCTTTTTATCATCTTCGGCATGTGCTTCAGCTTCGGCTTTCATTCTCTGAATCTCTTCATCAGACAATCCAGATGAAGCCTCAATCTTGATCGATTGCAGTTTACCTGTTCCTTTGTCCTTCGCTGAGATATTCATGATACCATTCGCATCGATATCAAAGGTTACTTCGATCTGAGGAACTCCTCTCGGTGCCGGTGGAATATCAGTCAATTGGAAACGTCCAAGCGTTTTGTTGTCATTCGCCATTGGTCTTTCTCCCTGAAGAACATGAATGTCCACTGAAGGCTGGTTATCTGATGCCGTAGAGAACACTTCTGATTTCTTTGTAGGAATCGTCGTGTTTGCTTCGATCAACTTTGTAAACACACCACCCATGGTCTCAATACCCAATGACAGTGGAATCACATCCAAAAGTAGTACGTCTTTCACTTCTCCTGTAAGAACACCTCCCTGAATTGCTGCACCAACTGCAACTACCTCATCCGGGTTCACCCCTTTTGACGGAGCCTTACCAAAGAAATTCTGAACAGCTTCCTGAATGATCGGAATACGTGTTGAACCACCTACAAGGATCACATCGTCGATATCACTAGTTGACAATCCTGCATTTTTCAATGCTGATCTACACGGCGCGATCGTTCTTTCAACGATATCTGAGATCAATTGCTCAAATTTTGAACGCTGTAACGTTCTAACAAGGTGCTTTGGAATTCCATTCACCGGCATGATGTATGGAAGATTGATTTCTGTTGTAGTTGTTGATGACAATTCGATCTTCGCTTTTTCCGCAGCTTCTTTTAGACGCTGAAGTGCCATCGGATCCTTACGTAAATCTAATCCTTCTTCTGATTTGAACTCTTCAGCCAACCAGTTGATGATCGCATCATCTACATCATCACCTCCCAAGTGCGTATCTCCATCTGTTGCCAATACTTCAAATACCCCATCTCCAAGTTCTAGAACTGAAACGTCGTGTGTACCTCCACCGAAGTCGAATACAACGATTTTCATGTCCTGACCTTTCTTATCCAAACCATAGGCTAACGCAGCAGCTGTAGGTTCGTTGATGATTCTTTTGATCGTCAAACCTGCAATTTCTCCTGCTTCTTTTGTCGCCTGACGCTGAGAGTCATTAAAGTAAGCTGGTACGGTTACAACCGCTTCTGTAACCTCATGTCCAAGGTAATCTTCTGCCGTTTTCTTCATTTTCTGAAGGATCATAGCAGAAATCTCCTGTGGCGTATATAGTCTGTCATCAATTTTAACACGTGGTGTGTTGTTATCTCCTTTTACTACTTCATAAGGTACGCGATCTGCCTCCTTTTTAGTTTCGTCAAAAGACGATCCCATGAATCTTTTGATCGAGTAGATCGTTTTTGTAGGGTTTGTGATGGCTTGACGCTTAGCAGGATCCCCAACTTTGCGTTCACCCCCCTCTACGAATGCCACTACAGACGGTGTCGTTCGCTTTCCTTCTGAGTTGGCAATTACTACCGGCTCGTTACCTTCCATTACAGAAACACAAGAGTTGGTAGTTCCAAGGTCAATTCCAATTATCTTTCCCATATCTATTAATTTAGTTTTTCAGATTAAATCCTGATCTCTTTAGTCAATCACTGTGCCATCACAAAAACGACAAAAAAAGATGACATTTCTGACAATTTTCAATAATTACGCTCTAAAATAAATGTCGAATTGTCAGAATTTATGACAACATGATCTTTAAATATCTTTTATCTTGTAGCGAAATAAATATGTAATACCTATGAAAACTTTTCTTTTACCCTTGTCAGTGTTGTTTGTTCTATTTTCTTGCAACATGGATAAAATGGGTCCCGTTGAGTACAATGATGCCATCGTTAGTGAACAATCCAAGATCACTGAAAAATTTCTTTCCTTGATGAATATTGTTGAAACAGACCTTGATCAGTGCGAACCATTGCGTCTTGACATTATTAAACAGTGTGACGAATCCATCTCTATTGTATCTGCGATGAGTGATTACAATGGAAGCAATCGAATGAGGGATGCAGCCCTAGCTCTTTTCCACTTTTACAAAGAGATCAACATGAACGAATACAAGGAAATGCTTGATATTTTGGGGAAACGCGAGGAAATGACGATGGACGATATGACACGACTTCGTGAATTGGAACAACAGATCACAACCCGTGAAATTCCATTGGACGTAGAATTTCAAAGTGCTCAACAGGAATTCGCAACACAGAATAACATTCAGATCAGAGAGAATGGTCTTCAAAAAGAGATAGATGCAATCTAAGGATAAAAAGATCAGTTGAAATAGAAACTTCCGTCATCCTTTATTTGCAATTTCAACTCAGGCAGGTCAGTTTTTGTAAGAGAGCTGACCTGTTTTAATGCTCCCTTAGCAGCATCCAAAACCGGCCCGCCTTCACCAAGCTGTTTCGTAGAAACTACCTTCCCATCAACAAAAGTCCCATCTTTCTGCAAACGAAGAACAAAGAGAGGAGCAACGCCATTTACCCCACTGAGATTAAACCGAGCATAGGTGCAGAAATTCCCCATTGAATAAGTGATGAATCTTCCTTTGTAATAATCTATTGCTCTAGTGACATGAGGTCCATGACCTAATATTACATCCGCCCCTGCATCGATAGCAATTCTGGCAAATTCATACACATTACCACGATTTTCTTCATAAAAGATCTCTGTATCCCGCGTTATATGTGTTCTGGAAGAACCTTCAGCTCCTCCATGAAAAGAAACGATCACTATATCACAAATGCTGTCAAGATGTCCTACCACTTTTTTCAAAGTCGTAAAATCCGTGATCTGAAGACATGCAGTATTTGGGGCAAATGCAGTCATTCCGATCTTTACCCCTTTAACAGTAAGTGTATCCCAAGGGCACGATTCCAAACCTGCAAAACGAATTCCGGCTTCTTTCAGCACTCTTTGTGTATTCGTTCGACCCTCTTCTCCAAAATCACCCATATGATTATTTGCTACAGATAGAAAATCGAAACCCGCATTCTTCAGCTGAGGCACAAAGTACTCCGGTTGTCTGAATGCATAGCATTTCGTGGAATCCGAACATTTCTTCAGTCTCCCACCTTCATTTAAGATCGTACCCTCCAAATTGCCAAATGTTACATCAGCCATTTGCAGAAATTCATGCATTGGCTTTAACAATTCCACTCCTTCCCTTGGAAGATAATTCGAGCTAGGAAAATTGCTTCCCATCATAATGTCTCCGACTGCAACCAAGGTTATTAGGGTATCTTCAGAAAGGCTCACTTCTTTCACTTGCTGAACTACCTTTTCTTTAGCCTTCATTTTGAATGGCAGAAAAACAACCGCTAATCCAGTCAGGACAACTACGCTAATTATTGATATTTTCATGGTATTGTTCATTGGAACGGGATCAATCGAACGCTTTGAAAGAGTTTTCGCTCATCTGAATAAGCTGTTCATATTGTTCTGGCGTTAGATCTGAATGATAGTAGTGAATTGGATTTACTTTAGCTCCTCCCTTCTCTACTTCATAATGCAAATGGGCACCGGTCGATTTCCCTGTATTACCCACTAATCCAATCAATTCTCCGCGAGTCACTCTTTGCCCTTGTTTCACCTTAAACGCACTTAAATGGGCATATCTTGTCTTATATCCGTAACCGTGATTGATGACGATCGACTTACCATATCCCCATCCACTTACTTCAATTGCCTCCACAACGCCATCACCAGTGGCATAAACATCCGTTCCGACATTCGCAGTGAAATCCATTCCTGTGTGCATCCTTCTGGTCTTGTAAATCGGATCAATTCGATATCCAAATCCGGACGCCATTCTTTTCAAATCTTTGTTATTCACCGGTTGAATTGCTGGAATACTGGCCAACATCTTTTCTTTGTTCTTTGCAAGCTCTAACAATTCTTTGAACGATAAACTTTGCCCATTCAGTCTCCTCTCAAGTTCATCCATGTTTTCGGAAGTTGACTTCAGCAATTCTGAATTAGTATATCCATTCAAATATTCATATCTGTCGCTACCTCCTATCCCCATCAACCTCAATTCTTCAGGGAATTTATCAGCATATAACGCAAGACGATATAAGTCCTCATCTCGTTTCTCAATATCATCAAGAACTCGGTTCACCAGCTCCATGTCTTTATTCAAACGCTGGAGCTCTTCCTGGTAAATAGAGATCTCTTTTTTAAGCAACTTTTCTTTTGGAGAGTCAAGCTGTTTGGCAAAAAGAAAGGCAACCACAAGTCCAACAATAATACTCGGAGAAAGGTACAATAACGTGCGCAAAGCCCTCATTCCAAGACTCACAGATACCTCATCATACGTGAGGGTTCTAGGGTTATATCTGTACTTTTTTGCTGCCATGAAGCACAAAAATAGCTAATTAACTCGATGTCAGCTGTTAAAAAACGTTTAGGGCATGGTGATAAAAGTCTTCTGAATGGGCCCGCTTTTCGTTTTATAACTTAAATTTGCTGTTCAAAATTCAATCCTCTTTCGAAGCATGAAAGTATCCGAGATACGCGAGCATTTTTTCAAGTTTTTTGAATCCAAAGAACATCAGATCGTTCCTTCTGCCCCAATGGTTGTGAAGAATGATCCAACGCTAATGTTTACCAATGCCGGAATGAATCAATTCAAGGATTATTTCCTTGGAAACAGCGTTCCGAAAAACAGAAGAATTGCAAACACCCAGAAATGTCTGCGTGTTTCAGGAAAGCACAATGATCTTGAAGAAGTTGGTGTAGACACCTACCACCATACCATGTTCGAAATGCTTGGAAACTGGTCTTTCGGAGATTATTTCAAAGAAGAAGCGATCACTTGGGCCTGGGAATTGTTAACTGAAGTCTACAAAATTCCTAAAGACAGACTTTATGTCACTGTGTTCGAAGGTGATGAAAAAGACGGTGTACCGAGAGATGAAGAAAGTTATGAGATCTGGAAAAGACTCATTGATAAAGACCGAATTATTCTGGCATCGAAAAAGGATAACTTCTGGGAGATGGGAGATACTGGGCCATGCGGTCCTTGTACTGAAATCCATGTGGATCTTCGTTCTAAGGAAGAAAGAGCAATTATTGATGGTAGAGACCTTGTCAATTTTGATCACCCTCAGGTAATTGAGATCTGGAATAACGTATTCATGCAATTCAACCGAAAGGCGGATGGTTCACTTGAACCACTTCCGGAGCGACATGTGGATACAGGTATGGGTCTTGAGCGTCTAGCAATGGCTCTTCAGGGCAAAACATCCAATTACGATACTGACCTTTTCCAAACGTTGATCAAGCATGTTGAAAATGTTTCGGGAGTCCGATACGGTGAAAGGGAAGAAACGGATATTGCACTTCGCGTCATTGCGGACCATGTGAGAGCAATCGCATTCTCAATAGCCGATGGTCAGTTGCCATCCAATACAGGTGCGGGATATGTTATACGAAGAATCCTTCGAAGAGCTGTTCGTTATGGATATCAGACTTTAGGCTTAAAAGAACCATTCCTTTGCGATCTATCAGTTGTTTTGGGAGAAGTAATGGGGGAACAATTCAATGAATTGATCTCTCAAAAAGAATTGATCCAGAAAGTAATACGGGAAGAAGAGATCAGTTTCTTCAGAACGCTTGAGCAAGGAATCAAGAGGATCGAAACCATCATTAAAAACACGAAAGATAATGATGGAACTATTATCGATGGAATATCGGTTTTCGAGTTATACGACACCTATGGATTCCCTGTTGATCTTACATCTCTGATCGCGAGAGAAAATGACCTTAGCATAGATGAAGAGGAATTCAACGCTGAATTGCAAAAACAAAAAGATAGATCTCGAGCTGCCACAGCAATCGAAACTGATGACTGGGTTGTATTGATCGATGACAATGTAGAGGAGTTTGTAGGGTATGATAATCTTTCAGTCAATGTGAAGATCGTTAAGTATCGAAAAGTCACTCAGAAGCAAAAGACTTTCTATCAGCTTGTATTCAATATGACTCCATTCTATCCAGAAGGGGGTGGTCAAGTTGGAGATAAAGGATTTCTTGATGCACAGGGAGAGCGCATTACTATTTTCGATACAAAGCGGGAAAATAATCTGATCGTGCATCTTTCTGAAAAATTACCATCTGATGTTCATGTTCAGTTCAAAGCAGTGGTTGATCACGAAAAAAGAAATGCTTCGGCATGTAACCACTCAGCGACGCACTTGCTGCATTATGCATTAAGGACTGTACTGGGAACTCACGTCGAACAGAAAGGATCATTAGTGAATCCAGACTATCTGCGTTTTGACTTCTCGCACTTCTCAAAAGTGACCGACGAGGAGTTGGAAGAGATCCAACGAATAATTGGTGAAGGAATTCGTTCCAATTTTGAATTGGAAGAGCATCGAAATACGCCAATGGAAAAAGCTCAAAAGATGGGCGCCATGGCATTGTTTGGTGAGAAATACGGAGACACGGTCCGTGTGATAAAATTTGGAAATTCCGTTGAACTATGTGGAGGAACACATGTCCCTTCTACTGGGAAAATTGGTTTATTCAAGATCACTTCGGAATCTGCAGTGGCAGCCGGAATCAGAAGAATAGAGGCAATCACAGGTGCTGCTGCTGAAAAATACTTCAGAGATAAAGCGGATACACTGGATAAGGTTGCTCTTGTTCTTAAAAATCCAAAAGATCTGGTTAAGGCTGTGGAAGACCTTCAATCTCGCACTTTGCTTTTGCAAAAAGACATCGAGCAACTTCAAAAGGAAAAAGCGGGTAACGTTAAACAGGATCTGAAAGCAAAGATCTCGAACAATGGTGGAATTCAGGTGTTGGCAGAAGTGATCGATCTGGATAGCGCTTCCATTAAAGACATTCTTTTCCAGCTAAAAGGTGAAATGGAGCCTTTCTTTGGTGTGATCGGCGGAAAGGATGGAGATAAATGTTCATTGAGTATTATCGCCTCTGATTCACTTGTAAAAGACAAAGGTATACATGCTGGTAATCTTGTTCGCGAGGCAGCTAAACTGATTCAAGGTGGCGGGGGTGGTCAACCATTCTTTGCTACAGCCGGAGGGAAAGATGCTTCCGGTCTAAAAGCAGCTGTAGCAGAAGTGCGTAAGCAAACTGGAATCTGATGAACGAAAAGCGAACAGCACTGCTCATCACCTATTACTGGCCACCGGCCGGGGGTGCAGGAGTACATCGCTGGCTTCGTTTTAGCCAATATTTTAAAGAAAATGGATGGGATCTTCATGTCTATTGTCCGGATAATGGGGCATGGCCAACTTTGGACCCTTCATTGGAAGATCAGGTTGCAGAAGAACTCACGATCGTCAGAAGACCGATTTTTGAACCGCACAGATATCTTGGAAAGAAAAACAATCCAAATGTGGGTGCCGGGCTGACAAAAAAAGGAAAAAGCAGTCTCTTTCAATCTTTTGTGATCTGGACAAGGGGTAACCTATTTATTCCTGACGCCCGAGCGTTCTGGATCAATCCAAGTGTGCGCTTTCTTAAAAAATACTTGAAGGAACATCCTGAAATAGATACGATCATTTCAACCGGTCCTCCACACACGTGTCACATGATCGGTCTTGGTTTAAAAAAGCATCGCAAAAATTTAAAATGGATCACAGATTTTCGTGACCCTTGGACCGAGATTGATTTTTATCAGGATCTTCTTCCTGGTAAATGGGCTGACAATCGACATAAAAAAATGGAAAAGGAAGTGCTTGGCATTGCAGATCGAGTGATCACTATTTCCGAACATTGTGCCGAGGGACTGAGAAGGATTTCAGGTAGAAATGTAGAGGTTGTTACAAATGGATTCAATTTCCCAGACTTCGATGCAAAAAAGGTCAAGCTTGACGCCAATTTTACCATCTCACATTTCGGGTCGATGCCACACGCAAGAAATCCTGAAACACTATGGGACGCGCTTGCAATTCTGGTAGAAAAAAGTGAATCTTTCAAAGAGCAACTTTCCATCAAATTGGTTGGTCCAGTCGATCACAGTATTTTTGAATCGATCAAATCGAAAGGACTTGATCTTTTTGTGAATCATGTTCCAACAGTGAGTCATGCTGAGAGCCTTCAACAGCAGCGCTCTGCGCAGATTCTTTTACTAATGGCCAATCGAGCTGGTAATGTAAAAGGAATACTTACCGGAAAAGTATTTGAATACCTTGGAGCTAAGCGACCTATTCTTGCTTTTGGAGAGGACGACAGTGATCTTCAGAACGTGATCGAATCCACAGAGGCCGGCGCATTTATTGTTCACGATGATGTCGATTCAACGGTAAGAATTATCGAAAAATGGTTTAAGGCGTATCTGGAAGGTCAGTTATTTCATGAGCCAAAAAATCTAGAAAAGTACAGTTCTAAAGAACTTGCAAAACAATTCATAGAATATCTGTATTGAATTTGAACCGATCACATTGCTTGTTGTAATTCAAGCAAAACTGATCCGATGAAAAATCATTTTCCATTCATTTTTCTAATTCTTTTCACCTCCATCTCCATTGCCAAAGAGCGTGAATCATTTTTGCCATATAAGGTATTGACTTGTGAACCAAATCAAGAATTGAAGGAGAATGAAACCGAATTCTTCTTCTATTCCCCACACTTGGAATCAGTATATTTTGGGATGGAAGTCAGCTATTCTGTCGATGATCGGATCGGAACCACTCGAATTGATAAGCAAGGTGCTTTTTCGATAAAATCTACTCCCGGGAAACATATCATGCAATTATACCTTCCGGATCATTACGAAATTTATATCGATTCAATTGACTCCAAATCACAACACAGAACAAGTATAGAATTATATTGGGCATATACCGAACTGGAAATCAGTGTAGACAAACCAGTCATTTATTTATATCCCGAAAAAGAAATGGAGGTAAGTGTTCGATTAGAAAGTACTGGTGAGTTAAACTTTATTTATCCGCCATTCAACACTGAAAATGAATGGAAAGTAATGGCTTCGCCAAACGGCGACCTGAATCAACACGGTGATCAATACAGGTATTTATTCTGGGAGGCAACACAAGAAAATTTCATTTTTCCTGGATTCTACTTCCAGGGATTTTATTGCACACCATCAACTAGTTTGTCCATTCTTGAGGAGATTTGCGATTCGTTTGGACTTAATTCACAGGAGAAGGCAGATCTGATCACTTTCTGGGGACCAAAAGTCCAGCAAATGGAAAACTCATTCATTCGTGTACTCCTGAATGAAGAAGCGGATCGCTTTGGAACATTAAACATTCAACCTAAACCTGATCATATATACAGGATTTACCTGTTGGTTGTTAAGGATCCAGTTCTTATCGAAGAGCCAATAGAAGAGGAGTTTGCAAGTCCACAATTCTTTACTCCTATTCACAGAGAAGGATTCACAGTAGTTGAATGGGGAGGAACGGTTATTTCCGGGTCAGGTCACGAAAAATTATAATCATGAAAAATATTCTTGTTTTATTGATCGTCACCATGACATTCTTATGCTCAGCATTTGAAGAACAAAAATTCTTACCCTCTTTCGTCTTACTCGAAAAGAAACCAGATAACACTTTAAAAGTAGGTCAAAGTATGGTCTCTTTTAAAATTGAAGGGGTAGGCAAGATCACCAAAGGACAAATCATGGTTTGGTCGGCAAATGATGAGGTAGACACATCTTTCGTTCAACAGGATCATTTCTTACATACGAGTTTAAAAGCAGGCAGTTATTCTTTTCAATTCTACTTCAATAGCAGATACAATGAAATCTACTCTCCCATAACTGAAATTGAATCAGGATATCACTATACATTCGCATTACATTTTCATCAAGTTGAACTACAGATCGCTGAAAAACCGGTTATCTATTTGTATCCTGAGCGCCTAACAAAAGTGTCTGTTTCCATTGAAACTCCTGCCGAAATAAGCTTTGTATATCCTGCTTTTTACAAAGAAAAAACATGGAAAGCAGATGTCACGCCTGAAGGAAAGATCAATTGCTGGAATCAACAGTACAATTATCTTTTTTGGGAGGCAACCTACTCCAACCTGAAAGAATTACAAAGTTCAACAATGACCACTTTTTACACGACCTCTGAAAAAAGTCTTCAAACTCTTGAAAACATTTGCGATTACTTTGGTCTGAACAGCTTGGAAAAAGCAGACTTGATCACCTACTGGGGTCCGCAGCTTCAACAACTATCAAGTGCCAAGATATCGGTTTTAATGAATGAAGAAGTCGATCGTCTTGCCGGGTTGACTATTTCCCCCGAGCCAGATCATGTTTATCGCTTGTTTTTATTGATCAATCCGGAACCAGTTCTTGAAGATATACCACTTCAAAAAGCGATTACTCCTATTCAAAGAAAAGGTTTTTTTGTGATCGAATGGGGAGGCACGATTATTGGAAATAATGATGCTGTAAAACTATGATTATGAGAACAATTTTATTCCTTTTTACAATTTTGTCAGTCGGCCAAGTAATGGCTGGAGAAGGAAAATATCCGGAATTCCCTTCTATTGAATTGATCTCTAAAAAAGCCAATCCTGATCTAAAAGTGGGTAAAAGTGAGGTTGTTTTTGAAATCACAGGAATTCATGAAATTGGATTCAGCAAACCCATCGTTTGGTCAGTTGACAAAGATATTGATACCACATGGGTCATTGATGCTCATGAAATCAGGAAAACCATAAAATCAGGGAAGCATGATTTCAAGTTCTATTATTCAAGTAGATATAAAGAGATTATCACAGGGAAAATGGAATTTGAATCAGGATACACTTATGAATATCGACTTAATTTCAAGGATACTGAACGAAACCAGCAAGTGAAAAAACCGGTCATTTATTTATATCCTGAAGAGCCAACTGAAGTAACATTGAATGTTCATCCTGTTGGGGAAATGATCTTTACTTACCCTATTTTACCGGAAGAAGGTTGGAAATTCACAGCACATCCTGACGGAAAGATCGATTATGATGGGAATCAATACAATTACCTCTTCTGGGAAGCTGAACAAAAAATGGATTACAAAAACCTTAGTGTAGGTTTCTTCATTGAAGGGAATAAATCTCTAGAATTTCTCGAAGAAAAACTGACCAAAATGGGGTTCAATAGTCAGGAAAAAGCCGACATGATCACCTTCTGGGGTCCACAAATGCAGGAGCATCCTATCTGTTTTGTCCATTTTATTTTCAACGAGGCATGTGATCAATTTGCAACATTAGACATTCACCCTAAACCTGATCATGTAAACAGAGTTTATCTGACATTCACAGGTATGGATGCCATTCCATTTAACATAGTGAACACAGAACAAGATCTTCCGATCATTCAAAGAGATGGTTTTACCGTACTTGAATGGGGAGGAGTTGAAATAACATCAATCGATCTGTAAAAGAAATCTATCATTGACTGCTTCGAGATATGTACTCGTTCACTGAAAAATTATATCAATTGGCTTTTTAGCTGATGTAAATCATGTTTTGAATATTCGATTGTCGGTAGTTTTATGGTATACAAATAAAGTAAACCATGGAAACCAGGCCTTCAGTATTTTTAGTACCAACTGATTTCACAGATGCCGCGCACAGTGCAACAAGATTCGCTATGGAATTGGCAAAGGAACCACATGATCAAGTGATCTTATTGCATATCATTTCCAATGATCGTCAAAGAATAGATGCAGAGCGTCAAATAGCTTCCTTTGAAAAAGAATATACCGGAAAGGGAATTAATATTACCTCCAAAGTAGTCGCTGGAAAGCTTTCAGCAGAAATCGAAGAGGTAACGAAGATCCTTGATGTGGACCTCATCGTTTTGGGTACACATTGTATTACAGGTATAGGTAAGGTATTCAGGAGCCATGCTTTCAAAATTGTTGAAGATGTAAGTGTTCCATTGATCATCGTACAAGAAGAGACTTCATTTACAAAGATCAAAAAGATAGTGATGACCATTGACCTTGAAAGAGAAAGTGTTCAGATCGTGAGTATGGCAGCCAAGATCGGAAAGAAGTTTGGAGCCGAGATCATATTGGTTGCGAAGGAACAAACCGAAGAAATGTTCAAACAACGAAGAGATATCAACCTTCAGGTTTGTCACAAAATATTAACTGAAAAAGATATTGCCCATCGCGTTGAATTCGTTGATGGAAATGATTTCATCAGAAATATATTCGAGCTGTGCAAAAGAGAGGAAGCAGATCTTTTAGCTGCCACCTATTATCAGCAACATATTCATGTATTTACGGAATCTTTTGTTCAAACATTGGCATACAATGATTTTCACATTCCATTGCTCACAATGGATGAAGAGTCGACCCACTCAGGAACTCAGTTCGGAGCAATGTGGGGATAACAAAAAAGTCAGAAATTGCTGACTTTTTTATTTTTTCTTGTTTATGCGTTTGCACGTGGATTAGCAAAAAGTCGAACCTCATCACCTTTGATGGTGTCGCCACAAAGAATGATTAGACGTTCTACAATGTTTCTCAATTCCCGAATATTTCCAGTCCAATCCGTTTCTTGCAATGCTTTAAGAGCGTCATCTGAAAAAGATTTTCTAGGTACACCATGTTCCGTGCAAATCATGGATAAAAAGTGCTCAGCCAGTAAAGGAATATCTTCTCGTCGATCATTCAACGCCGGTACATGGATCAGGATCACTGCCAATCGATGATACAAGTCTTCTCTGAATCTACCCTCCTCGATCTCTTTGCGCAGATCTTTATTTGTAGCAGCAACAACGCGACAGTCTACTTTTATATCTCTTTCCCCTCCTACTCGCTGAATTACATTCTCCTGTAAGGCACGAAGAACTTTGGCCTGAGCACTTGCACTCATGTCTCCGATCTCATCAAGGAATAAAGTTCCACCTGAAGCCAATTCAAATTTTCCTTTTTTGTCTTTAACAGCAGAAGTGAAGGCTCCTTTTTCATGTCCGAACAATTCTGATTCGATCAATTCAGAAGGTATTGCAGCGCAGTTCACTTCAATAAAAGGCATTTTCCTTCTATTCGAATTATCATGAAGCGATCTTGCCACAAGTTCTTTACCGGTTCCGTTTCCTCCAGTGATCAATACCCTTGCATCCGATGGCGCCACCTTCTCGATCATCTCTTTGATCTTCACAATCCCTTCAGACTCACCAATTATGGAGCTTCCTTTGAAACGTTTTACGGTAGTTTTCAATTGCTTAGTTTCTTCAACCAATACAGTTTTATCTTTTGCATTACGGATCGTAACCAGAATACGGTTCAGGTCCAATGGTTTCTCAATAAAATCAAAGGCTCCTTTCTTAATCGCTTGTACTGCAGTATCGATATTTCCATGACCGCTGATCATAATGATGGGAGTATCCACTTTTGATTTGATCAACTCATCGAGCACTTCCATACCATCCATCTGTGGCATTTTGATATCACAAAAAATGATATCATATAAAGTAGACTTAGCCTTTTCAACGCCCTGCTTCCCATCTTCTGCCTCATCAACCGTAAATTCCTCAAATTCAAGGATCTCACGTAAGGCTCTTCTTATGGCTCTCTCGTCATCAATGATCAGGATCTTTCCCATGTAAATTTTAAATTGGTATTCGCAAATATAGAGAACAAGGAGCAAAGAACAAGGTAGCCGGTATAGAGAGCATAAGATCTTGAATAGTTAAGAATTTGTTAAAGAGGGATTTGAAGTCTTTTGAAGAGGCAACGCTGGTCATAATAAGGCGTTATGGCAAAAACACTACTTATGATCCGTACATTACTACTACTTTATCTGACCTCCTCATTCAATCTGACCGCACAGGATAGTTTAAATGTGAAAGATTCACAGGTTGATTCAATCATATTAACCCCACCTATAACAGTTCAACTGGACTCAAATTGGATGTATCCCATTAGTATTCTTCCGCCTTATATTCCGCCGCCATGTATTCTTCCATTACCTCCCATGATGCCACCGGAATGGATTTTTAATCCAGGGATTTGCACGATTACATTGATTTCTCCATATAATCCAGCAGGCGCACAAAATGATATTGCTAAAAAGGAAGTCAAATTGCTTTTTCCGGGTGGATTCGCTGGAACTCCTAATCTTGATAGTAAAGAAGCTATTGCATTCTCCAAAAAATATTCTGTCAAACTTATATGTCAGGGTTGCCTGCGTAATGAAGGTGATGATGAAGAAGGATATAACAGGTTAGTTTTTGCCTATCTGGATCAGCTGTATGGAAACGCATGGCGAAACGAGCTATCAGAAATGCCTGTTGGAATGGTAGATCCTAAAACAGAGATATCAAAAAAAGAGATCACACAACAAAAAAACAACGAAATCAATTCTGTTGTGCCGAAAGTAACAGCTCCTAAAAAAGCCTCATTCCCTTTTATATCTGTTTTTGGAACACTTCTGATCGTAACTGGGATTTTTGCCTTTAGGCGAAAAATGAAATCAACTAAATAGCAAGGAATATTCTTTCTTTTCAACTAAACATCTGATTTTGAGCTATTGTTCAAAGCATGAATAAGCGAATAGTTCTTATTTTGATACCTTTATAGCTCACCGGTT
>CALCCB010000156.1 GCA_937899625.1 uncultured Bacteroidota bacterium | reverse complement strand
AAAAAGGTAAACGCTTAAAAAATATTAATTAGTAATTGTGATCGTCGGTGATTCCGCAATAAGATCCGATTCGGCTGCTTTGCCTAATAATTGCTTCATCGCTCGATCCATTTCCCTTTTGTCATCTTTTTCTTTCAGGTCCTGACGCTTGTCATGAAGTTTTTTACCCTGAGCACATGCAATTTCAATCTTTGCCCAACCTTTATCAGAGATGAACAAACGTAGCGGGATCAACGTGTTCCCTTTTGTTTTCAAAAATCGTTCGATGCGATTGATCTCCTTCTTATTCAATAGAAGCTTTCGATCTGCTCTTGGCTTATGATTATAAAAGGAGCCATTTTCGTATTCGGTAACATGCATATTCCTGATCCAAACCTCTCCTCTCGAAAAGATACAATAAGCTTCAAGAATACTAGCCTTACCATTTCGGATGCTTTTTATTTCAGTTCCCGACAGCTGAACTCCGGCAATAAAGGTCTCCTCGAGATGATATTCAAAACTCGCTCGCTTATTCCTGATATTTACTTCGTTGGCCTTCATTTTAAATCCGGGACATCAAATTTACAAAATACTTAATCGTTAAATCCGACAATAACATGGAATTGTGGAAAAACACTATCGTTTTAACTTTTGTTTTCTTCTTTTCATTCGTAGTTTCGGGTTGTGAAGATCCCATCCAAACATCTTGAAAATGCAGTTGAACAAATTTCCTCCCTTCCGGGTATTGGAAAAAGAACCGCATTACGTCTAGCCTTGAATCTGATCAATCGAAGTGAAGAGGAGATCAGAATGTTTGCAGAATCTCTTCTTGACCTTAAGCTTCACGTGACAAAATGCCAAGAATGTGGAAATATTTCTGATCAAGAGATCTGCACGATTTGTATAAATCCGAATAGAGACCATGGAACGATTTGCGTGGTCGAAGACATAAGAGATGTTATGGCAATCGAAGGAATTGAAAGCTACAAAGGAATCTATCACGTTCTGGGAGGAATCATCTCACCAATGGATGGTGTAGGTCCTGGTGAGTTGAACATTCAGCCGCTGATCGAAAAAGCCGATACAGGGAAGATCAATGAGATCATCTTTGCCTTGAGCCCGACTATGGAAGGAGACACTACGAGTTTTTACCTCTATAAAAAGCTAAAAGAAAAACCCATTGAGATCACAACTCTTTCAAGAGGTGTTTCAGTGGGAACAGAACTTCAATATGCCGATGAACTCACCTTAAGCAGATCATTGGTGAATCGACATAAATATCAATCTCAGTAACCCCTAAACCTAATATAGATGTTAAAAGAATTCAAAACGTTTATCATGCGAGGCAATGTCATCGACCTTGCAGTTGCTGTAATCATTGGAGCAGCTTTCAATGCGATTGTTGGCTCCTTGATCAATGATGTGATCACCCCTCTAATGCTGAAGCCTGCAATGGAATCTCTTGGGGTAACCAAACTGGAGGAAGTAGCCTGGAACGGTGTTCTTTATGGTAAATTCATTGCTTCAGTGATTAACTTTGTTGTCACCGCGTTTATCATTTTCCTTATGGTAAAAGCAATGAACAAAATGTCAAAAAAGAAAGAAGAAGCACCTGCAGCACCTCCTGCGCCAACAAAAGATCAGGAATTATTGACGGAGATCAGAGATCTTTTAAAATCAAAATAATCGAATAGTAAAGAGGGACTCAATTGAGTCCCTTTTCTTTTCTATAAATGGCTGACAGATCGTGTAATTGAGCCGAGTTATAAGTTGTTACCTTAACAGTCATATAATCAAGACTGATGATCATTGCCTGAGCGACATATTCCACTTTGATTGGTTTATACTTATCTATTAAACCCGATCTACCGATAAAATTTCCAATTTTGATCGACCACTCTTCACCAGTTCTTTTTTCTTCCCTTACACTATCAAGAACGGAAGGCTTCACAAGGACCAGATGGTCAAATCCCAGTTCATCAACCTTCCTATCTAACTCAGCTTTCATTCTGGAATAAAAGAATAACGATTTCTCAGAAACTCCCATAGCGGAAACAAGAACGCAATTTTTCACCCCTTGCTCTTTCAATCTAGCTAAAAAACGAAATGGAATTTCAACGTCTATCTGATGTTGCGCAGCCTTGCTACCCGCTTTTTTCAGAGTTGTACCAAAAGCCACAAAAACAACGTCTCCTCCCCTGTTTTCTAGTTGAAAATCAGACTCCAGATCAATGACATCATTTGTAAGCTTTGCATCTTCTACCTTTACTTTCCTTCTTGAAACCGCGTAGATTTCCTTGTAATCATCATCCTTCAATAACTGCTTGATCAACTCTTTACCAATTGCACCTGTTCCCCCAAGCACCCATGCTGTCAATTGTTTTTTCATCAAAAATTCCCTTGTTCTGTGTCTATGATAAAAAAAAATTCTATTTTCGATTTATCTTAAACATGAATTTACTGATTAAATACTTCTTGTTTAGACATTTATGACAAGTATTTTTGTTGCCAAACTAGATTTTGGTGTAACGAGCGAAGAGCTCAAGATGTTGTTTCAAACCTACGGAGCAGTGTTGAAAGCAAATGTTGCTACGGACAGGGAAACAGGTAAATCCAGAGGATTTGGATTCGTAGAAATGGCAGAACGTGATGCCGCTATGGAGGCTATACGTTCGTTAGACGGACATATGATCAATGGTAGGCCTATTGCTGTTAAGGAAGCTGAACAACGAGGAAATGATCGTGGTCCTTCCGGTTCCAGAGATCAAAGACCTCAAAGAAATTTTGATAATCAACGTCCAAATCAGCCGCCAAGAGACAGATCGAATGATCGTCCCAGAGATTCGATGGAACGTCCACCACTTCCGAATGAAGATGAACCGGTAAGTTTTACCCCTCCTTCTGATCTTCCTATTATCAAAGGTGAACCTCGTAAGAAGGTTTCTAAGGATAAAAAGAAAGATTTTGATACGGACGACAGATCTAAAAAGACAAAGTTATCTCCATACAAGAAAAGTGGTAAATCAAATCGTTTTTATGACGAAGATGATGATTTCGATCCAGAAAATGACAGTCTCTTTAATTTCAACGATGATGTTGAAGAGGAAGAATGGGATGATGAAGACGAAGATTAATATTGAAAAGAGCCGTTTGGCTCTTTTTTTATTTCAATGAATCGATCATCGATTTTACAAAATTAAGATCCTCAACAAGGAATTGCGCAGAGATTGTTGCACCGGAAACCCCGTCAACGTCTTCGTAGAGCTTTAAAGCTGGAGTTTTACCTGTAAACTGATTCAACCAGCTCTTTCTACAGATTTCATAACCATATGACCCAGGGTAATTGGCAATTTCCAGGTTTCTTATACTGAGGTCTTTATTAAAAACAACAATGTAATCGAAGGTCTCATAGGCTGATAAGTTAGGATCATTGGGTTTAGCACACCCTCCCACTTTGCAACCAAAAGCTGTTGCATAGCACACATAACCTTCTACCCTTCCATCTACATTTACTGAATATAATTCACCAAGGGTAGCCTTTAGAGAATCCGGAACTGCAACGATCATTTTCTCATACACAGAGTTCTTGAATGACTTTTTCAAAACCTTATCAATAGCTTTCTCATTCAGCATAAAGCCAAATGAGAAAACAGCTGATACTATTAGTATTAAACTCCAGAATCCTTTCATACCATTAAAACCAATAACCAAATCCCAAATTAAGCGTTGATGTAAAATTGTCATCCACTTTTGTCTTGAACAGCTGATAATCCGCTTTAAAAATAAGCCCTGGCGCAGGCTTCAACCCCACTCCAATGATCAATTCCTCTCTTGCATAGGCCTTATTTCTAGCAACGAACTCATCCACCTTAAAATGTGTATCATAATACTCGTAGCGAACAAATGGGATCATCTGTAAATAATCATCCTTCTTTAGATCAAACTTGTAGGAAACTTCAGCATATCCACCCAAAATCCCTTTTGCAACGTTCGATCCGGTGAACGCATTGTATTGATCCGTGTTCGATAAAGAAGTATAAATCGCCTGACCTCTGAACATTAATCTTTTTGCAGCATAACTCACATTCAACCCTGCCATCGAAATTCCGACAACAGTGGAATCTGCCTGTGAAATAGCAACAGTATTGTTTCTTTCCAATCCATTATATAATGAGGATTCCGTTTTACCGATGTACGCAGACGCTTCAATCAATAACTTGTCGAATCCAAAATAGGATATCTTACCAGTAACAGACGGTCTTAAAAATGATGATTCATCTCCCCCTTGCCTTGCGTTTCTTAGTCCATTTGCACCAGATAATCTTGCCGCACCCGTGTAAGCATTGAACCCGTTTAAAACATACAACTGATATTTGATTGATGCTTTCTTGAAAAGCCCCTGAAATCCTGCACCCATCTCTCTCCAAGTAGAAGGAATAATGTATTTATCTACATTCGGACGTTCTACCCCATTGAACAATGTAGGTTCATGAAACTCATTCACGTATCCCATAGGTACTAAAATCACCCCTGTCTTAAAGTTGAATTTATCATTGAATCGATAATTAACAAAAGCCTGCTCCACATAAATCTCATTGGTATGCTCAAATTCTATTTCAGAGAAGAACTGAGCTCTTTCATTAAATCGATAGCCTATATAAGTAATGATTCTGTGAAGATCTATTTTTCCTGCTCTGAATTGGTCACCGTCAATATTCTGGTTGTAATGTGCCTCACCATAACTTCCTATGGCGAATTGCTGAATATCGGCAAACTGTACTCTTTTAGCTGACATATCAGCAGTTGTATCTAAATAAACCTGAGTCAATCCAAGGAAACTCAATTGAAAAAACAGAAGAGTTAAAATTCTTTTCATTTTACTTTAATTTACACTGCAAAGAAATACAGCATAACCAAATGGGACAATACCATAAAAGTGGTATTATTAAGAATCGTTCTAAACAAATTGATAAACAGATGAGCTAAAAATCAAGCTATTCATTGATTCCTTATTAAATTCGTAAGACATGACAAAAAAAGAAAAAGCACAATATGTTATTGATCAACTGGAAAAACTTTACCCTGAAACTCCAGTACCCTTAGATCATACAGATGCGTATACTTTATTGATTGCTGTTCTTCTATCTGCACAATGCACTGACGAACGTGTCAATAAGATCACTCCATTACTTTTTAAACGAGCAGATAATCCGTTCGATATGGTAAAATTGACCATCGAAGAGATCAAAGAGATCATACGTCCTTGTGGATTATCCCCTGCAAAATCAAAAGCGATCTACAACTTGTCTCATATACTGATCGACAAATACAATGGTGATGTTCCTGATAAAATGTCTTTACTTGAAGAGCTTCCGGGTGTAGGACATAAAACTGCATCAGTGGTCATGGCGCAAGTTTTTGGGGTCCCTGCCTTTCCTGTTGACACACATATTCATCGGCTTTTGACCCGATGGGGAATAACCTCAGGGAAAAATGTTTCAGTTACAGAACAAGATGCAAAAAAGGTCTTCCCTAAGGACCTGTGGAATAAACTACATCTCCAGATCATTTTTTACGGTCGAGAGTATTCTCCTGCCAGATCTCCAAAACGATCCATGGATTTCATAACAAGAGAGATTGGAACAAAAAAAGCAATCCTGGAATTAAAGGATTGATCAAAGCTTAACATAGGTTAAGGAAAAATTCACCGGTCTTCCTTACTTTTAACTAAAATTAAATGCCATGAGAAAGCGTATACAGAGAAGAAGTTTTCTACAGAATCTGACGTTAGGATTCTCAAGTGTGCTACTTACCCCATTTCTAGGCTCAGCCAGAGGTAAGAACTCATCCAAAGAAGAAAAAGAAACAATGAAAAAGATAATCAGGACAAAGGCACTTGGATTTCAATGGGAAACCCAAGATCCATTTTTATTTTGTGTACACCACGAGGATAATTATCCCAAAGGTAACGCACAGCTAGGACCTGACACTTCTCTTGAAGGCAGATATCTTGGTCAGGATTTTATTGTTAAAGACGGATGGAGAATGTACCACGGAACAAAAGTTCCAGGTTTTCCGGGACATCCTCATAGAGGTTTTGAAACGATCACAGTTGTTCGTAAAGGTTTGGTAGATCATGCAGATAGTACCGGAGCTGCAGGACGATACGGAAATGGTGATGTTCAATGGATGACTGCCGGAAAAGGTGTTCAACATTCTGAAATGTTTCCGCTTTTGAATCAGGATTCAGAAAATCCACTGGAATTATTTCAGATCTGGCTCAACCTACCTCGCACAAACAAAATGGTTGAACCTCATTTCAAAATGATCTGGGGAGAAAATGTACCTCGTTTTACACACAAGGACCAAAGTGATAAATCCACGGAAATAGAAGTTCTTGTAGGAAAACTTGAAAACCATGCCTCTCCTACACCTCCACCTGATTCCTGGGCTGCCAAGGAGGAGAATAAAGTTGCCATATACAACCTACACATGGAGGCGGGTGCACAGTATACATTACCAGCAACATCAGCAGTAATAAATCGTTCGATCTATTTCTATGAAGGAGACTCAATTAAACTTGATGAGGATACACTACCCTATTATCATGCTGCGGATGTGGTGTCAAACAGGGACATCACAATAACAGCAGGTAATGAAACTTGTAAAGTACTCGTGCTTCAGGGTAAACCGATCAGTGAGCCTGTGGTTCAACACGGACCATTTGTGATGAATTCAAGAGAAGAGATCTATCAGGCGTTTGAAGATTATCAGCGTACCCAATTTGGTGGCTGGCCATGGCCGAGTTCAGACCACACGCACGCGAAAGATCTGGGCAGATTTGCTAAACACTCTGATGGAACCCTTGAGACAAAAAGCTAATGTTAAATTTACATTAAGGCTATCGATGTAATCCAATATACTTAGGATTATGCATCTGAAGCTATTAATTTTGGCTCATGTCAGAAAACAACTACCCTTCCTTTAAAGAGGCTGTTTGGTTTTGGATCAAGTTAGGTTTTATTAGCTTCGGTGGACCTGCCGGTCAGATTGCAATTATGCATGAATTTCTTGTAACCAAGAAAAAATGGATCTCAGAAGGTCGATTTATGCATGCCCTTAATTATTCGATGATTCTTCCTGGTCCGGAAGCACAGCAATTAGCGACTTATTCAGGATGGTTATTGCATGGTACAAAAGGAGGCCTGGCAGCAGGTATTTTCTTTATTCTGCCATCAATGCTGATTCTATTTGCTCTTTCTGCAGTATATGCAGTATACGGTTCTGTATCCTGGATATACGCATTGTTCAACGGACTAAAACCTGCCGTCATTGCCATCGTAATAATGGCGCTCTATAAGATCTCATCAAAATCATTGAAGTCGATGATCCATTGGTTGATTGCTGTGTTATCTTTTGTCGCTATGTTCTTTTTAAACATTGGCTTTCCTATCATCATAATAGCATCGTTGATCCTCTCTTTCCTCGCGTCGAAATTTATTCCATCCATAATAAATTCAACCACAGAGGAGAAGTCGTTTGAAGACGAAAATGATTACATTATCAATGAAAACCATACACCTGAACAAGCCGTTTTCAAACCGCTAAAAACTATTCTTCAGGTATTAACCGCTGTCATCGTTTGGAGCATACCTATCTTATTATTCAATGCCTTTAGCGGAGATACTAACTTTTGGAACAGTTTGATCTTTTTCTTTACAAAAGCAGCATTTATTACTTTTGGCGGTGCTTATGCAGTTCTTCCTTATGTAGCCGATGTAGCAGTCGAAAATTTCAATTGGCTCAGTGAATTACAAATGATCGATGGACTCGCACTTGGCGAAACAACACCAGGACCCCTTGTCATGGTATTGGCCTATGTCGGTTTCATGGCTGGTTACAACCATTTTGGCGCTTCTGTAGCGATGGGTGGACTAGGATTAGTCATTACAACATTTTATACGTTTGTGCCGTGTTTCCTTTTCATTTTTGCGGGGGCACCGATCATCGAGCGAACCAGAAATAACGATAAGATCAAAAATGCCCTTACGATCGTAACAGCAGCAGTCGTTGGTGTGATCTTGAATCTAACGATCTATCTAACCAAAGCAGTTGTCTGGACCTCTGAGATCACATTCTCAAACATAGATTGGGTCGTTACGGTCTGGATACTTGTTTCGTTCGTTGCGCTGCAGCGGTTCAAAGTCAATATGATCCTCTGGATAGGTATCAGTGCAATATTTGGCGTGAGCAGGTATTTTCTGGGAATTTAAAGCAGTACCTTTGCTTCAAATTCTATAATGGCAAGTTTACCTTCAAAGTTTCATCATTTCAGTTCTTCCATCGAAGGAATCGAATTGCCGCTGGAATTTACTTTTCCTTTTTATTACGTCCCTCACCCGTTGTCTGTTCTGGCGAGTAATCAATTACAGGAATATCTCCATAATCAAAACGATTTTACGCACGATTTTGGTCATACAGATCCTACTGAAAAGTCGATCGGAAAAATGTTTGGTGTTTTGGTGGTACAAACAGAGGAAGGCGAGATTGGATTTCTGGCAGCCTACTCAGGCAAACTTGCCGAATCAAACCATCTTGAATACTTTGTCCCTCCTGTCTTCGATATATTACCTGCAGAAGGATTCTATAAGAAAGGAGAACATTTTGTCAATGAATGTAATCGTAAACTGGCTGAGCTGGAATCATCCTCGGTTTGGAATGAGCTAAACCATGAATTGAACGAGCTCTTTGATCAACGGAACGAGGAGATTACAAATCTTAAGGCAAGTATTAAGTCAAACAAATCAAATCGGGATCTACTTCGAAATGAAGCGAAAGAGAATTTATCCCTTTTAGAACTGAAGGATTTAAATCAACAATTAAATTACGAAAGTCAAACGGAGCAGATCCAATTGAAAAGAACCACTAAAAGCTGGAACGAAAAAATTGCCGAGGTCGAACAGAAGATGAAAGCCTTTAAAGAGGAGATCGAGTATTTACGCAATGAACGAAAAGTACTTTCTTCTCAACTCCAGAAAAAGATCTTTTCGAGTTACAACTTTCTGAATTCCTTTGGAAAAAATAAAAGTCTCTATTCCATCTTTGAAAATACGGTTTGGAAAACTCCACCTGCAGGGGCCGGAGAATGCGCAGCACCTAAATTATTACAATATGCCTATCTGCACGGGCTAAAACCAATTGCCCTTGCCGAGTTCTGGTGGGGAAATCCGCCGGCGTCTGAGATAAGGAAACATGGTCACTTCTACCCTTCTTGCAGGGGGAAATGTGAACCTATTTTAGGACACATGCTCAAAGGATTACAGGTTGAAGAAAATCCAATGGAACATGTCCCTAAAACTAGTGACGAAATTCCAATTCTTTATGAGGATGATCATCTTCTGATCATCAATAAGCCACATGAATTGTTATCTGTCCCAGGAAAGCAAGTCAAGGATTCGGTGTATAAACGAATGAGGAAGTACATGCCAGAAGCGACAGGTCCTCTGGTCGTTCATCGGCTTGACATGTCAACGTCTGGAATCATGATCATTTCAAAATCATTGGAGATCTACAAAAAACTTCAATTTCAATTCATCTCGAGAAGGATCAAAAAGAGCTATATCGCATTATTGGATGGCGAGATCAAAGATACCTCAGGGGTGATCGATCTTCCTCTTCGCGTTGATCTTGAAGACCGACCAAGACAATTGGTATGCTTCGAACATGGGAAACCGGCAGTTACAGAGTATGAAGTGATTTCAATTATGGACGGCAAAACAAGAATGAGGTTTTATCCCATTACAGGACGAACACATCAATTAAGAGTTCATTCCAGTCATCCTGATGGTCTGAATTCTCCAATCGTTGGGGATGATCTCTATGGAGAGCGCAATGAGCGATTGCATTTACATGCTGAACAGATCACATTCAAGCATCCCATCACTAAAGAAGTCTTGACTTTCCAGATCGATCCTGAATTCTAATAAAAAAGGGGCTTTCGCCCCTCTTATTAATTTCTGAACAACTTAAGAGACAATGCCAATGTGTCTCGAAGCTGTGTTCTGTCAACAATGTAATCAAGGAACCCGTGCTCAAGAACGAATTCAGAGGTCTGGAATCCTTCTGGAAGATCTCTACCGATCGTTTCTTTCACAACTCGTGGTCCGGCGAAACCGATAAGTGCTTCTGGTTCTGCAATATTGATATCTCCTAACATCGCAAATGAAGCGGTTACCCCTCCGGTTGTAGGGTCAGTCAGGAATGAGATGTATGGCAATTTCGCTTCAGAAAGCTGTCCTAACTTTCCAGATACCTTAGCCATCTGCATTAATGAGAATCCAGCTTCCATCATACGCGCACCTCCTGATTTAGAGATGATCATGAATGGTGCATTGATCTTGATCGCATGATCGATCGCTCTTGCGATCTTCTCTCCCATAACAGATCCCATGGAACCACCAATGAAAGCAAAATCCATTGCTGCAACAACGAAGTCATTTCCATCCATTTTACCAACAGCTGTTCTGATCGCATCAGAAAGCTCCGTATTCTTTTGCGTCGTTTTAATACGATCTACATACTTCTTTGTATCCTCAAAATTCAATGGATCACCAGAAGATAGCATTTCGTCTAACTCCTTGTATTTCCCTCCATCAAAGATGATCGAGAAATACTCCTCTGATCCAATTCTCTCGTGATGTGAACATCTGTCACACACCCATGCATTTTTTTCAAGATCTTCTGCCGTGAAAAGCGTTTTACAATTGGAGCACTTATGCCAGTACCCTTCCGGAGTCTCTTTCTTTTCACTCGTTGAAGTAGTGATCCCCTCTTTGTTTCTTTTAAACCAACTCATAGACTGCTTGTTTTCTTGATCTACCATTATAACGTATTTACATTATTCAGGTCCTCAAATGATTTTACCAATCGGTCAATAAAGGTCAATTCACCTTCTCTTAACCATTTTCTTGGATCATAGTATTTTTTATTAGGCTTATCGCTTCCTTCCGGATTACCGATCTGAGTTTTCAAATAATCTACCTTATTGATGATATAATCACGCACTCCTTCTGTGAACGCAAATTGAAGATCCGTATCAATGTTCATTTTGATCACACCATAGGAAATAGCCTCTCTGATCTCCTCTAATGTTGAACCTGACCCACCATGGAAAACAAAATCAACCGGATTTGGTCCTGTACCAAATTTCTGTTGAACATACTCTTGAGAGTTTTTCAGGATCTTCGGAGTCAACTTCACATTTCCAGGCTTATAAACACCATGAACATTCCCGAAAGCTGCTGCGATCGTGAACTTATCAGACACTTTCATCAGCTCTTCATATGCGTACGCTACCTCTTCAGGCTGAGTGTACAATTTTGAGCTGTCCACGTCTGTATTATCGACACCATCTTCTTCTCCACCTGTAATTCCAAGTTCAATCTCCAGGGTCATCCCCATTTTGCTCATACGCTCAAGATAACGCTTACTGATCTCAATATTTTCATGGATCGGCTCCTCAGATAGATCAAGCATATGTGAACTATACAAAGGCTTTCCTATCAATTTAAAGTGTGCTTCACTTGCATCTAGTAAACCATCAACCCAAGGCAAAAGATTCATTGCACAGTGGTCTGTATGAAGGATAACCGTTGCTCCATAAAGCTCAGCAAGCTCATGAATGTGCTTTGCTCCTGAAATACCTCCAGCTATAGCAGCTCTTTCATTTGCATTAGAAAGTCCTTTACCAGCATTGTAATGCGCACCACCATTTGAAAACTGGATGATCACCGGAGAATTCACTTTCGCTGCCGTCTCAAGAACAGCATTCACAGTCGATGAACCCGTTACATTCACTGCAGGAAGAGCAAATCCTTTTTCTTTTGCTAGTTTAAAAATTTCTTGTACTTGATCGCCTGTTGCAACACCTGCTTTAATAGAACTCATTTATATAGATTATTAGATTAAGGGTCAAAAATATTGATTTTTAATAAGTTTATATCACAAAATTACTATTATTTAACGAAATCGAAATAGTAAAAAATCAGTTAAATTTAAAATGGATAATTGATTCCTATATTGTATACTGCAGTATTAAAACTAGTATTTTGAAACCACCTATTTTTATTGTTGATCTCTGGATTGTAAGCTTTAAAACCTACATCTGTTCTTAAAATAAAAAAACCTAAATCATAACGAATTCCAAAACCAACTCCTACAGCTAAGTCTTTTAATGACTTAAAGTTTTTAAAAATAGCTTTTTGATCATTTGTTCCGTCATTTATATTCCAAATATTTCCCGAATCAATAAAAAATGCACCATTAAATTTATTGAACAAATTAAATCTGTGTTCAATATTTAATGCTATTTTAAAATTTGCTTCATTAAATTCATTATTATTTATCGAGCTTCCAGGTCCT
>CALCCB010000155.1 GCA_937899625.1 uncultured Bacteroidota bacterium | reverse complement strand
ATCATTACCCCAGCAGATTGAGTCAAAGTCATCAAACCGGCATTTACAAAAGAAACGGTCATCACAGATGTCACTGAAGAAGATTGGACGATAGATGTTATTCCAAGACCGGTAAGTACTCCTGAAACACGGTTGGACGTAATTGATCCAAGTAGATTTCTAAGTTTAGATCCGGCAGCTTGTTGTAACCCTTCACTCATGATCTTCATACCATAAATGAACATTCCCAATGATCCGATCAGCACAAGTAATTTAAACAATCCCCAAGCCCTTTCAGTTTCTGTTTTGCCTTTCTCAGACCAAACTATTTCCTTGCCATTGGAGACACCTACTTTGAACACATATTTTTCACCTCCAATTAGGTCTTTGATTTCATAATCTGTGGTCTCGAGGGGTAAATTTTTGATTGCTGTCCATTCAGAATTTGAATACCCATCTTTATGTTTCTTGGCTCGAACATCAGTATTGTATTCTATGACGAGTTTATAGTTGTTTTCCTTGAGGTAATTAAAATCATCATAATTGATCGACCAATTAATCGTCATTCCCTCTTCAAAACCTTCGCCTTTTAAGTTTTTGATTAGATCTTCTGAAAGACTTTTATTTGTAATAGTGTCATTTTGCCCATATACTGTGAAGAGTACATTGGATACAAGGATTACTACTAAGATCCGGCCTAACAAATTTTTCATTGAAAATTCTTTCTGTCAAAGATATTTCAAGCCTTTCACCAATATCAATTATCAATGTTAAATAAACATTAAGTTAAATCAAAAGACGTCTTAATCTACTGTATAATGAACTTTTTGCTTGTTCAGTGGGTACTCGGATAAGTTTTCTTTCTCCGTTGAAAGAACAATTGATTTCCCCTTATTTAAATTTGAGATTTCAAAAATGAAACGAGTATTGTTTTCTTTCTTCACTTTAAGAAAAAGATGCTCATGATCTTCATACCCTGTTATTTCAATTGATTTATCGAATATATTTTGACTCATTCGGTATGAATTCAAGGGAATTCCATTGTCCATGAATATGATAAAACCATCACTATGCACACAAATTTGATCTATACTGCCTTTCGGGTTAATCACATGATATGTCCCGTATGTTGAAGGTTTTATCGCTAGATCATCATTGAAATTTTGATTTATTAGGTAAGGATAAAGACCTTCTGTGAGAATAACAAAGATGCAAACTAGTGACGAATTCCTTGATAAAGACAAAACCTGGAAGCGAAATTTCAATGATTTTTTGTGGGCTTTATTGATTTCAAAGGTGAACAAGAATAAGGCTGTAATTAAAAGTTGAAGAGAGAAGAACTTAACAGAAATGTCGAAGGAGAAATTAATGAGAGTGATGTTGCTAAGAATAAATAAACTGAGGATTACACCTGTGCGCCTCAGCTTATTGGACAGTAAAAGAATCGCGGTAATTACCTCAAGACTTCCGGTGATGACATTGTATAGATAAGAGCTCCCGATCGTCGACCAATACAGGATGTCCCTGTCGAGATATCCTAACCTGGTGTTTAAGGTATTAGGTTCAGGGAAAAAGAATTGTTGTTTGAACACTTTATCCAGACCATATTTGAATAGAACTATGGATAAAAATAGGGTTAACGAGATCTGGAGAAATTCAATTCTCTTTTGCTTGTTCATCGGTCTTTTTGAAAGCCACCAAGAAACTGGGATACTGATGAGGAAGGACAATAAGTAAATAAGTACAAATAAAGTACTGTCAGAAGAAAGATCCGTAAGTGTATATGTTATCCCTAAAAATTCTGCTATGAAACGAGTTATTGGTAATAAAATGATCTTTTGAAGCTCATTGATCGGCCAAAGTACAGACCATGAAAATGGGATTAGTATGCAACCGACAAACGCAAAAATACCCGTGAAATGAATCAAAGATTTCATCGCGTCTTTTGAACGTCACAGTCACAAATGCTCTCGATCACCTTGACCATGATCACAAGTATCAGGTTAAATCGATTCCCCACTTTCCCTCGAGCAGCAACTTTATTGGTTTTGATCTCTTCTTTTATTCGCTGCTGTTTATCTTTTTTGCCTTCCTCAAAACCAACGATCACTACCGTGTTTGCAGGATTAGCGAAGAAATATCGCTTTGCTAAAATTTCCCTGATGGTATCCGTATTCATATCAGATTTGAAGACCGGGTGATTTTCAACAGTATCTTTCCCTTCTCGCCATAATTCTTCGTTGGTGTTATCATTACTTCCATAATCTCTGAAATAACAAGTTTCTCTGGTGATCATTACGATCTTTTTTTCTGGCGTGAGAATAAGGCTGTCCAGATTTGAATTTCTGACCTTGTATTGTGGTGCCATTCCAAAATTTGAAAAAGAGACCGTTATATCATCTGATTTACAGGCTTTAAAGAAATTGAGCGTTGTACCACCATGACTTTTATGCCGGATCATTTTTGTCTGACCGTACATTGAAGAACTAAAAATGATTAGGAAGAAGAAAATTGAGACTTTCATATGTTGTAGTTTTTTGACTTTTACAACTGTGATGAATATTCGTTCAAATAAAAAAGGATGGTTTATTTCCATCCTTTTCAAAACCTAAACCTTAACGATTATCTTATCAATACTTAATGCATTTAAGATGGTTGAAATATGAAATTGTCTCAATCGTATTTCAAAGATAAACCATGTTTGAAAGAAAAACTGAGTGGTAAGCCCCTCAAAATCCGTTTAGTTGAGTCGTTTAGCAGTAAAAAACCCCTCACACTTCTATTAACAATTACAGGGTGATAATTAGAATAAGGATAGCGTCCAAAGCTGGATATAGTGCGGTATTTTTACAAAAACTGTTGTAATGAAATTAAACTGTCCACATACGCTTAAGGAAATTGCTGATTTTATAGGTTGTTCTTTTGTAGGGAGCCCTGATCATCCCGTGCTTGGGTTGAATGAGATCCATATGGTCGAAGAAGGGGACCTCGTTTTTGTCGATCATCCTAAATATTATCAAAAAGCCCTTAAGAGTGCAGCGACAACAGTTTTGATCGACCAGGAGGTTGAGTGTCCGGAAGGAAAGGGATTGATCATTTCTAAGACTCCTTTTGACGATTACAACAGATTGACCAGGCATTTTTCTCCTTTCAAGCCTCAAAACGTTCCGGTAAGTGAGGAGGCAGTGATTGATTCTTCAACGGTTATTTATCCGAACGTATTCATAGGTCATAATGTGAAGATCGGTAAGAATTGCGTGATCTATCCTGGAGTTTCCATTATGCCTAATACGGTCATTGGAGATTATGTAACCATCGGACCTAATACGGTGATCGGGCATTATGCCTTCTATTACAAGAAAAAACCTTCAGGTTATGACCGTATGCATACTTGTGGGGGTGTTCAGCTTGATGACTACGTTGAAATTGGTGCTTTATGCACAATTGACGCCGGGGTTTCTGGAATGACACGGGTAGGTGAAGGAACAAAGATCGATAATCAGGTGCATATTGGTCACGACACAGTGATCGGAAAGCACTGTCTATTCGCTGCAAATGTTGGTCTAGCCGGTTGCGTTAGGGTTGAGGACCGCGTAATACTGTGGGGACAGGTTGGGTGCACCAGTGATGTAACATTAGGTGAAGGGGCGATTGTGCTTGCTCAATCAGGGATCTCTAAAAGTTTGGAGCCTGGTAAGACCTATTTTGGAAGCCCATGTGGAGAGGTAAAAATGAAATTCAGGGAGATGGCGGCCATACGAAAGCTACCTGAGATCTTAGAGAAAATGTAAGATGACGGAACGGCTGATAAAAGATCTCGAACATCAAATCAAAATGAAGGATTTCAAATTGAATTCCTTACTGGAGATCACTACGGCCATTAATTTAAATCAGGAGGTTGAACACCTGATCCGTATCTATGAGTTCATCCTGAAGGAGCAGCTTGGTTTTGACCGTTTCGTGTTGTTTAATCATCAGACGGAATGGGATATTTTATCAAAAGTAGGTTTCAAAGGAAGATTGAAGGAGATTAATGTTGAACGTGATCTGAAGAGATTCAAAGAAATCACCGTTATTGAGTCTTCGCACTCAACTGTATTAAGTGAATTTGACATCATCATTCCTGTTTTCCATAAAGAGAAGCCACTGGCTTATCTATTGATCTCTGGTATCAGAAGACCTAATCAGAAAGATTTGTATGGCTTAAGTTATATGAGCTTTGTACAAACGCTAACCAATATTATTGTGGTTGCCATTGAAAACAAAAGAATGGCCAAGATCAGCTTGAAGCAGGAGCGTTTAAAAAAGGAACTGGAAGTGGCTTCTGAAATGCAGAAACTTCTTTTTCCTTCAGATCTTCCTTCGGATCGAAGTCTCGATGTGTCAGCTAAATACAAACCTCGACATCAGGTGGGAGGAGACTACTACGATTTTATCCCAATTGCTGAGGACGAATACATCATTTGCATTGCCGACGTGTCCGGTAAAGGAATATCTGCAGCCATGCTTATGGCGAATTTTCAGGCAACGATTAGGACTCTTTTCAATTACCAGCGTTTTGAAATGGATTTTCTGATGGAGGAGTTGAACAAGAAGGTCAATAAAACGGCCAAAGGGGAGAAGTTCATCACTTTTTTTATCGCCCATTTCAATAATACGACAAGAGAATTGGTATATGTCAACGCGGGACATAATCATCCATTCATCACAAATGGTCGAAAAGTAGAATTTCTTGATAAGGGTTGTATTGGACTGGGGATGCTTGATGAACTTCCTTTTATAAACGTCGGAAAACAAACGCTTGGTCCAAACACGACCCTTGTATTGTACACAGATGGGGTGGTAGAGCTGGAAAATGAAACTGGTGAATTTTTTGGTTCTGAAAGACTTATTAAATTGGTCAACAGCTATTATCCTTTGAAAATGGAAGACATGAACAATCTGATCTTCTCGAAGCTGGATGAATGGAAAGGTCCTTTACCGTTGGTCGATGACACTGCGATCTTCAGCTGCCGTTTTTTTTAATCAGCGTAACAAGTACATTTTACCAAAACCTTTGTTGAAGTATTGATCTGCACCACTTTCAAGATGCTTTATATCCTCACCATTGATCTTCGCTTTTACTCTATACAGATAAACCCCATTGGCCAGTTGATCCCCAAATTCATCTCTACCGTCCCATGCGTATTCAGTAATATTACGTCCAATGTGGATCGGTCCTAATTGATCTTCGGTAATCTCACGAACAACTCGCCCTGAAACAGTCAGGATTTGGATCACCATGTCTTCTGGAACTTCACTTCCGGTTAATGTGAATACGAATTTCGTACTCGTAGAGAACGGGTTGGGATAATTCATCAGATGGGTTATCGATGATTCGTGAATAACTTCAAATTCGATCTTATATTCGAAATCACCTGATAGATTTCCTGACTTATCAGATCCCTGAACGAACAAAGTATATATGCCATCCTTCGCAAAGAACGCTGGGTAAATGATCTTGAATTTTTTGTATTGAGATTCTGCAGGGATCCATTGCATGATCGTATTACCTAATTCGTCAACAAATGGAACTCTGCTTTGGATGCCATCTGGATCGGTTATATAAATACCAAAGAAGGATGTGTCTGAATCCTCATTCATGATCAAATAAGGATTTTCATCTTTAAGTGTAATCAGGATTTCTGACTCAGGAGAAATGATATCTCGGTTTAATATGTGTCTTCCATCAAAAGTTACATCTAGAATAGGGTGTTCGTCATCCCCTTGGACAAAAAATGGGATCTGTAATAAATTATTGAAATGGGCTTGCTCCGGTTGGTCCGTAATAACGTTGTAAAAATCGGTATATGGGTTGACTTCCATCCAGAATGAATTGAGACCTGCCATCCCTCCAGTATTGAATGTGATCGTATCTCTTAATGTTTCACCTACGCGCAAAGAGTCTTGTCTTGGATAGGTGATCAAATGGACCTGTTGATCCTGATCCTCCACCCAGTAGGAAATAAGAAGACTGTCCATGTCGATGGAAAAAATATTCCTGATATCAACTGCAAACGAAACATTTTGACCCTCCGTCAATGTATCCATAGTAGGGTTCCATGTATAACCGTTACTGCCATCAATCGCTGCTTCCGGCAAAGGATCGTACAACACATGCCAATAGTCGATTTGAGCGGGGGTATACGTAACTGAATCCTTATAGAACGCTTTTAACTTGATGTACGGCATTTGAGCGGCATCGATCAATGAATTCAGATTTAAAAGAGAATCATTTGAAGTCAATTCGTAGCTAAGGGTTTGCTGAAGTGCACCATAGACGTCGTAACCATAGATCCTCAACTCTGTTGTATCTTGAGAACCTGGTTCCAATGCATCTTGTTTCCAGTAAACATTTCCCCATTGGGCTGCCGGACCGATCATCACCGAAGTTTCCTGACCGATATAATCTGCACAATACATATTTGCAGAAAGGAATACGTCCTGTCCAGGGAATTGCCCCATTTCCTCAACTACGGTTGAAGGATCTCCTTTCTTACAGAAGAAAGCGAATGGTCTGTTTGGTCTTCCCTGATAGATGCTGTCTGAACCCAATGCAGAAAAAGTCGTGTACATGTTTGGATCAATTCCATCCCAGGTTGAAAATTGACCATTGATCGGTGTGTAGATCAACAAGTAATGACCATCGGGTACCTGGTTAAGAACCATATCCTGGAAAGAAGCAAGTTGTGAAGCGCTGTTCTGCCTGAAAATGAAATAGTTCTCAACTCTACTTCGGCAAGAACCATTATCATTTGCATTACCAAAATTGTGAGTTGGGTTTTCAGACCCGTATCTTGTACCCCATGGTTCAAAAGTGCACGGATCCATAACTACAACATGTAAACTCGGAGTGGTAGTACAAATTCCATATTCCAGCTGTTGTCCATCTAAATAATAGGCATTGTAGTAGATATCTGGAATTGCCGTGGAAGTTCTCACATCACATGTCAGATTTCTTGTAGTCGGATTGAACTCCCTTAATCTATCCGGGCGATTATAATCGATATCGTTGAAAGTATTGTCCTTGAATTGGAAGAAATGATCTTGTCCCCACCCTTCTTTACCGACGATGTATTCAAATGAACTCTCTCGCCAGTATGGAGTTGTTTCATCAATAGCGACTCTCCAGAAATAAACGGTACTATCCGTACAGATCAATGGAGCACTTGAGTTATTACTTGAAAGAAGCCACTGGCTTGGATTTACTTCCTTTACTCCTCCTAATCCAGACACCAATGCGTAACGCTTGAATGGGCTATCAAAAAGGTCTGTGGTGTCAATTTCAAAACGATAGGTATTGAAATCAGCAATGGGATCTATCGTAGAGGCTTTTAGGGTCACACTGTCTTCGGGTACTACGGCAAACTTCCAGGGAAGGACTGGTTCTATTCCGCTAACATTTATGAATAGTGTTTTTACAATTTGATTGTTAGAGAGCTCGTCATATTGTTCATCGACAAAAGATGGACGATCTGCCTTGATCGTGAAATTATTGATTCCTACTCCAATTGATGGCTGGAGCGGAATTTTTAAACTATGTACTTTTTTATAGTGCAAGCCAGGGATATAAAACTGATAAAGTGAATCAGTGATAGATCCCGGAAAATCACGTGTGATCTCTAAAGAAAAAGTATCCTGGATCGATCTTCCTAAATTGGTCAACTCGATAAACATTTCAATGGAGTCTGTTGAGAGATCAATATCTTCAGGTTGGAACCAAACCCTGGTGGAAAGTAATTCGATCTCCGGTTTCTGATGCCAGTTCAAGCGGATCATTGGATCACCGTTTAGAACCATTTGTAATGCAGTACTTTCGTTATATAGGTTGTTTCCAAAACCCTCAATGTAACCTACTACACTCCTCATTTGAGAGGATATGGTCTGACCATAATTTGCCAGTGAGAAATTCTTGTAGAGCTCATTCGTGTAAGTAAACAAGGTGTTTGCAAAACCAAGATTTACTGTTCCAATGTATGCAATAGCCCCGTAATCAGGAACATTTACAAATTCTTCAGATTTGGATCGATTGTTTTGAAATATATTCCCGTTGTAACAGGAATTCGTGATCATAATCGGATACTTACCATAGTTGTTCCAGTTTTCAGGTTCATCAAGATTGATCTCAAATCCACTGGTCGTTGCCATGGAATGCCCGAAATAATTTACCAGAGAAACTCCATTTTCAATGCGGTCCATTACTGCTTGTAATTCTCCTGGACTAAGCGGATCACTATCGTCTTTAGCGATGGTTAAAACTTCTCCTCCAAAAAATCTATTCTCGATGGTGTTTTCCATCACTTGCATGTAATTCTGAAAAGTATTTTGCTGGCTAGCATCGGTCCCACCGACGAAATGGATCACGTGTTTTTGCCAGTCTTTTTCTGGGGTATTATACACACTAGATTGAATCTGTTGCTGATCATATAATTTGACCTTTTCCAGGTAATCTTTTAATTCTTGGTTATTTACAGCTGAGATCCTTCCAGTAGGAATAAGGGGCTTCCACTTGGTGGTTCCTGGTAAATTAGAAGTGATACATATATCACTGGATGGCTGTCCAAAAGAAGGGATCAAATTTGCCGCGTAATTTGCCGCGTTTGTTCTTGAACCAGGTCCTGTTGATGTTATTCCACTGACGTTGGCTTCGCGGATTCCCTTTCCCATTAAGAACAACCCCACAGGTTTCGCACTTGCCTGATCATAGATCAAATGTGAAAATCTTCTGATCCCGTTGATGTGCTTTTCGATCCCCCCACCAAATTGTTGATACAATTCTGAAACATTAGCCAGAATCACATTGTAATTCCCACCTGTCATACCTTGTCTGTATGTCGCATATTCAATTGCGGCACTCTGAATTGACGAGTGATAGACCATTAGCAGCGCTTGTTCTGGATTCATTGCGCTGTAATCATTGAAAAAACCGATCCCGTTTACAGGAGTAAACGTGTTCACATTAATGAATGTTGATGCATCCTGAAATACAACGAGTTGCTCTGTCCCATTTGTTTCATTGGGAACAAGCGCCTGATGGACACCGGCATTGTTTGTAATTGAAACTACTCTTGGGGTAGATCCCAGTACCAGCATCAGTGGATCTGAATAGGTTAGATTGGTCAGATCAAGACGGATCTTAGACTGAGCCGTATTGTTTAAAATTTTGAATGAAATATTGTTAGCCCCTGCCATGTTCATTGTTCGGGGATACCAGAATGACCAATAGTTCAAGGATTGATAATCTGTAGCTGCTCCCTGATTACCAATGATCTTCCATTTGAGAGGTGTTGTACCGGATGAAAGTGTTGATGCAGGAAACATTTCATCAATTTTTATGGCCTTATATCCTGTAAAAATGGTGTCTACTATGGTATCAGCCCCATTACCTACGGTAAAGAGTAAGTGGTGATTTCCTAAACCGGTGAATGCCGCATTTGAATTGGATACCGAGACAGATCGAAACCTACAGTCGGTAGCATCTATACCAGTGTACAATGAAGGGGTATTCGCTGTTAAGGAAAGCGTGTAACCCGAGGCTCCGTTCACTGCTGATCGCCCCCATCCTTCTCCCGGAACATAGAATGAACTTGATGCATTTGAAACTTTCTCTCCTTCATTGTATGCGCTGTTGTAGAAGGCCGATGCTTCAGAAAGAACGTGAGTGGCTGGAGTGTATGAATTGAAGTCGGTGTCCGTTTCCGGAATGAATCTTAGATTATTGGTTGAGCTATTCCAGGTAAAGAAATACTGAATCGTATCGTTATACAAGCTATACTTCGGATTTCCTTGCCAGGTAGGATCATCATAAAGTGTTGTATCGAGCCAGCCGTCATTTCTTTCAGCGAAGAACGCTATATAATCACCCGGACCAAAAGTTCCATCCACCCCAAGATCAACATAGAGTGGGATCTCCTGCTCGCGACCGAAGATCTGAATATTTTGATGAGAAAAACTTCCGACAGGGATGTTGGCATTCAACAAGGAATTGTACGAAATCGTATGAATACCAGTTGAGAACACTTTGCAAGCATAATACTTCTGATTATAGTTGATCCACTCATTCCCATACTGCTGAGCACGAAGTGAATTACAAACAGATAAAACCAGAAAACTCCAAAGTAAAAGTCTCACCATACTTATTCCATATTTTTTGGTCTGTCGAGCATTAAACGCAAAGACACTACATGTGAATAAAGAGCAACTGACGCATTACCTATATCCGTGTAAGCATAATCCAACTGAAGCGCCTTGAGCTTAAGTCCAATACCGATATTAGGTTGAACGTTTAAACTTTGCACATCGTTGATGTCTTTTACGTATTGCATGTTGGAGACACCAGCTCGTACTTTCACGATATCCTTAAATCCTACTTCGATACCCATGTGAGGATCAATCGATATTAGACCAGTTCTGATCAGTGTATTTCTTCTACCGTCTGTGGTAACGTCAAGATCTATTTCTCCTGCAGCAAACATGCCTTTTTCACCAAGATTGAATTTCCCGTATCCTGCAAAGATCAACCGCGGCAAAGTCAATTCAAGTCCATTTCTTGGGATTTCATTGCCAGTTGCAACAAACACTTCCTGCATCTCCTGATTCAAGTTGAAGACCCATGCATTGAAAGTGGAGGTTACATCTCTTGCCATCAGTCCAAATTTGAATCGATCATTCATTTTGTATTGAAGTCCACCATCCAATCCGAATCCCCAGGATTTTGCAAAATCACCAACTTTTCGATAAATAACTTTAAAATTTCCTCCCAGGCTTAACCCTTCAATTTTCAACTTTCTAGCATAAGAAAGTAAAAAGGCATAATCAGCAGCTGTAAAGGTTGTGATGTTATCATAATTGATGTTCCCTGAATTATCGATCAGCTGAGTGGTATTTGGAATATCATCTACGGCAAATCGGATGGCTGAAAAACCAATCGTGCTCTTGTCATCGATCGATTTGGCTAATCCCAAATAGTCGTATTTGGAAATTCCGGCAAAATATTCGGAATGCATGAGTCCAACTTCGAGCCATTTGTCAACTGAAGTAAGCCCTGCTGGATTCCAGTATCCAGAAGTTACACTTCCTGTTTGAGCAACAGTTGCATTTCCCATTCCTAAAGCATCCGCACCTATACCTATGGACAGAAATTCATTGGAATACTTAGGTGCAATAGTTTCGTCCTGCGCCGAAGAAACAGAGCTGAAAAGCACTAAAAAGAAGAGATTGACGAACGTTTTATTAAGCATAAGTAAATTGTTTCCGAACCTTAAAACTTGTTATAAGCCGAAAAATTGTATTTCACCTTATATTTCACTTTGATTCGGAGCTAGTGTAAAGTTAATCAACCTAAGGATTCTACCATGGCAAGTTTTTTATTTTCTTTGTCCTAATGTTCAATATACCCAATCTATTTACCTCATTCAATTTACTGTTGGGGGCCTTGTCGATCATTTTGTCATTAAGTGGGCGGATTGATCTGGCACCATTTGCCATTTTTGGTGGTTTGATCTGTGATTTCCTCGATGGATTTTTGGCCAGAAAATTAAATCAACAAGGGGAGTTAGGTAAACAACTTGATTCCCTTGCAGACATGGTTACATTCGGCCTTGCTCCAGGGGTAATGATGATGGTGACGATCATTGCATCTATTTATATGGAATTTCCGGTTTTTGAAGGATCTTTTCAATCGTATGTGCATCATGAATTGTTGAATTGGCAGAATGCAATATTCTATGGGGTGCCAAATATGATGGACGCATCAATTATGTATCTTCCATTTGTCGCTCTGTTTATTCCATTTATGTCCATGTTTCGCCTGGCAAAATTCAACATTGACACTCGTCAGTCTGAAAAATTTATTGGTGTTCCAACCCCGATGAATACTTTTTTCTTTTGCTTTTTCCCTCTAGGATTAGCTCAGGGATTTGATATCTGGAAAATGGGGAACGAACTGTATAATGTGATTTTTGATCCATATGTCATGACCGCTTGGATTATTCCGATGTCAATACTTTTAGTAGCTGAAATACCTTTGATCTCATTGAAATTCAAACATTTTCATTGGACTGGGAATGAATTCAGGTACATATTTTTAATAAGTTGTGGAATATTAATCCCAGCACTAATGGTTTGGTCAATTCCATTAATTGTATTTTTGTATCTGATTTTATCGTTAACCGAAAATTTCATTCATAAACAAAAACAACATGAAGTTTAAAGCAGAGATCGATGTGATGCCACTGGAGGCACTTCTTGACCCTCAGGGTAAGGCAGTTTCAAATAGTATGAAAAACGTAGGATTGCCAGAAATAGATGGTGTTCGAATCGGTCGTCATGTTCGTTTATTTGTAGAAGCTCCTGATATGGCAACTGCAGAACAAAAAGTTGAAGAAGCTTGTAAGAAGATCTTGTCAAATCAGATCATGGAGAGCTTTTCTTATTCTGTTAGCGAGGCATAGGAGAAATCATGCTGACGGGAAAAAACTATATTGGTTTAAACCTGTCCGGCACTGGAAACACTACGTTCCAATCCATTAATCCCGCTACAGGAGAATCATTACCAACAGTTTTTTTTGAAGCTACCCAAGACGAGGTAGATCAAGCTTGTGTTCTTGCAGAAAGAGCATTTCCTATTTTTCAGTCTACATCAATTCGCGAACGAGCAAACTTTCTTGTTGCAATCGCTGAAGAGATTGATGTCTCATTGGAGCTTGAGGAAATGTATTGTCTTGAATCCGGATTGGATACAACCAGATTCCGGGTCGAAAGATTGAGAACAACCAATCAGCTCAGATCATTTTCCGCACATATCCAAAAAGGGTATTGGCTTGAAGCATCGATTGATACTTCCCAGTCGAATAACGGTATTCAACAGGACCTTAGAAGGTGTATGGAGGGAGTAGGTCCGGTAGTAGTTTTTGGAGCCAGTAATTTCCCATTGGCCTATTCAACTGCAGGTGGAGACACAGCCTCTGCATTTGCAGCCGGTTGTCCTGTGATCGTGAAGTCCCATCCGATGCATCCTGGCACAGGTGAGCTGGTTGTTCAGGCGATCATTAGAGCTGCAAAAAGGACGAATATGCCCGAAGGTGTTTTCTCCAATTTGAATTCACTTTCTTTTACTACAGGACAAAAACTAGTGCAACACCCTTCGGTCAAGGCCGTCGGTTTTACGGGAAGTTATTCTGGCGGGAAAGCCTTGTTTGATCTGTCGACGAGACGAGATGAACCTATTCCGTTTTTTGCCGAAATGGGAAGTCTAAATCCAGTGTTTTTATCTCAGAAATCTCAAACTTTAAGATCAGAAGAGCTGTCCAAAAAGCTAGCAATATCAATCACCAATGATGCGGGACAATTTTGCACAAAACCCGGACTCATCTTTATTGAAGCATGCATGAACTCAGAAGAATTCATTAATTCTCTGGGTGAACATATAATTGCTATGGCAAATACAACAATGTTGGGGGCTGGTATTTTAAATAATTTTCAAAGAACGAGTTCTGACCTTGTTAAACTTGGTGCTGAAGCTTTTGTTCGAGAATCGACTGGAAAAGGACAAGGAACTAATACACTTTTAGTGGTCAATGGAAATGACTTTCTTTCAAATCCGCAGATGCACGAAGAAGTCTTTGGGCCATTTTCAATTGTTATATTGTGTTCTGAGATTGGAATGATCCACAAGTGTGTTCGTTCTCTAAAAGGTCAGTTGACAGGTACCATTCATTGCGAAAAGGAAGAAATCGAAAAATACAAGAGCTTATTTGAGCTTGTCCGTCAGAAATCCGGAAGAATGATCTATAACGGTGTTCCCACTGGAGTGAGGGTTTGTGGTTCAATGACACATGGAGGACCCTTTCCAGCATCTACTGATCCTAGATTTACTGCAGTTGGAGTGGATGCCATGCGCAGATTCCTGCGTCCTGTGAGTTTTCAGAATTTTCCGGATATCTTACTTCCTGATTGTCTAAAAGACAAGAATATACTTTGGGTCCCAAGAAGAATTAATGGTGAAATGAACAATTATTTGGATGTTCAAAAAAATGGTGAATAATTAGTGAACCCTTTTCGGTATTAGACGTATCAATTCTTACCTTTGTATTAAATTCATTAGTTATGTCTGAATTCATTGAACCACAGAAAAGATCCAATACACCTTTTATTGTTATCATTTTTTTATTGTTGATCGGTATTGCAGGAATGGCTGTATTATGGTCAAAAAAGAATAGTGAGTTGAACGATTGTTCAAATGAGAACACGACTCTACTTTCTGACATGGAAGGAATGAATAAGATGATGGAAGGATATGTGGGTAACATGTCACATGATCTAAAGACAGACTTCCAGAATATGATGAAGACCTATGATGAATTGATCAAAAAGGATAAGTCTAAAGCTGATAGTCTGAATGCGCAAAAAGAAAAGATCCAAAACTTGATTGACGAATTGAATACGAATAAGA
>CALCCB010000154.1 GCA_937899625.1 uncultured Bacteroidota bacterium | reverse complement strand
AAGAGCAGCTGAGATGTATATTTCGAGTGCAAGGACATTCATTAACTGGAGAAGAGCCAAATTCAGAGTAAAGAAAAATGATACAAACAATAGAAAAAACAATAGAAAAATACTCAACTTCAAAAATAACAAGTTTAGAAGATCTCTATCATGTGATGACCTTTGGTTTCCGAGGAGAGGCTCTTGCAAGTATTGCTTCAGTAAGTCAATTTAGTCTTCAATCTAAAACTGCAGAAGCTGTTGCATGAGTGAAGATAGTGACAGACTGAGGTGAAAAAGTTGAAAAAAGTCAAATTGCGCAAGAAACAGGAACAAATGTGAAAGTATCAAGCCTTTTTTTTAATACTCCAGCTCGATTGCATTATCTCAAAAAACCTCGAACAGAATATCTTAAAATATATGATTTTATTCAAAAAATTTCAAGTAATTAAAATTTTATAGTTCATTGGTGAAGAATGTATTTGTTTTTTTCTTGTTTTAAATCCCAATATATTTTTCTTACTTTAGCTCCTAACTCTTGATCGTTAGGGTATTTCTCTACTAGTCTTTTGATGTCTATGGCGGCTAGATGTATGGTCATACTGATTTTCCTCGTACTTCTGTGTAGGATAGGGGTTGTTCGTCTTTAAGTATTCGATAGAGTTCTTGTCTTATCATATCTCTGGTGGGTTCTAATTCACCCTGAACTGACTCACTATTACAGTTGTCGAATTGTAAATGAACCATGACTTGTACTGATTGTTTCATGTGGATGTACTCGTATTACCGTGGGTGACTGTATATAAGTCATTGGTAGGAACTGGTGTTGTTGTAAGACGGGATCGTATTTCTTCGTTCATCTTAGATTCTTGCGATAAGTTCACGCATGATCAATGTCATTTTGGGCTCTTGTCTGCTGGCAACTTCGATCACATCCTGAACACTCACCTCTTTGATCTTTCCGGGAACGCCCAAGTCAGTAATAATAGAGATCGCAAAACAAGGAATTGACATGTGTCGTGCAACGATCACTTCAGGTACAGTCGACATACCTACAGCGTCAGCTCCAATAGCCCTTACATAGGAGTATTCAGCAGGAGTTTCAAGCGTAGGACCCGTTAATCCAGCATATGTACCAACTGAAACCTTAATTCCATTTTCAGCAGCGATATTTTGGGCCAATGAAATCATTTCCGGATCATAAGGAGCACTCATATCTGGGAATCTTGGTCCTAATTCATCAATATTTTTTCCGATTAACGGATGAGCAGGAAACAAATTAATATGATCATTTTGAATCATGATCTCTCCTACTTCGAAATCTGGATTTACTCCTCCGGAGGCATTAGAAACAAATAAACGTTCAATGCCCATCAACTTCATCACTCTTACCGGGAAAGTAACTTGTTGCATGTTATATCCTTCATAGAAATGAAATCTACCTTGCATAGCCATCACCTTCTTTCCACCAAGCTCACCAAAGATCAATTTCCCCGAATGTGATTCTACTGTAGAAACTGGAAAATTAGGAATCTGATCATACGGGATCTCATCGATCACATTGATCTCTTTTACCAAACCTCCTAATCCTGTTCCAAGAATAATTCCAATGGTAGGTTCAACACTTGTCTTTGACTTAATGAACGCTACTGATTCTTTAAATTGTTCCAACATACGCTGACAATTGATTTTTAAAATTTATTTCATCATTGATCTCCATTGAGATCGGCACATAATACCATGGGTAATTCATTATCCCATATTCTTCGGCTTTTGTCATCAAACGAGCATGATCTTTTTCAGTCGTAAAAATGACCGTTGAGCCGGGTGCAAAGTTACCAATTTTTTGATGAATTTCCTCTATTTCTGCTGCATTGAACTCATGATGATCACTAAATCGGTTATGGTCTACGTTAAAGGATTTCTCCAAATAGCGTAACAACGACTCAGAATTGGCGATTCCCGTCACCAATATGGCATTTGAAGGCATTTTTTCTATTGGCATTCCAAATGCGATGGGTTGGTCATATACGATCGAGGAATAG
>CALCCB010000153.1 GCA_937899625.1 uncultured Bacteroidota bacterium | reverse complement strand
ATTTTAAAAGGCACTTTTAGGACAATGGATGAAGCTTGGAGAAAAACAGCTCATGATCTTATCGTTTCCATTGCTGAAAGTATCATTGAATCTCATGGAGGAAAAGCTGAAATAGAGATCAGTAAAGGCTATCCTTTTCTTGTGAATGACGAAATCTTGACAGATCAAATGAGACAAAAATCTACCGTTATTCTAGGAGAAGGAAATGTTGAAGAGCTACCTATTCGTCTGACCGCAGAAGATTTTTCATTTTATTCTCAAAAGGTGCCGGTTTGTTTTTTCAGACTGGGAGTTCGCAACGAAGATCAAGGTATTACCTATGGAGTGCATCATCCGAAGTTTAACATCGACCCTACTGCACTAATTACTGGAATGCGAATAATGGCTTCAACTGCGTTTAAATGAGAAATTCCATTTTGATACTGCTGCTTTCGATTGTTACATTTTCCTGTGATAAGGAAAAACAAACATCTAAAAAGATCTCAGGAGAATGGACTCCTGTATCTCACAAGATCACTGCAGATGAAGGACTTAGTTATTACGGTACAATCAATGGATCTTTGTCAATAACCGAAAATGAGAATTCGGGGACTTCGAATAATTTCAATTGGTCAACTTCTACAACATCTGAGATCGGAGCTTTTGACTTTCAATTCAATGGACTATTCGAAATAATTGAAAAAGGCGGTTATATGAACCTAATTAAGTTTGGTAACTCCGGTAATCCAATGGACACAACGAAGACAAGAATATATAAATTGACGCGAACTGATATGAGTTTGGAGTTTTCAGACGATCAATTCCGTACTCACTTCATTGTATTCCAAAAGAACTGATCAATTTGCCATGTCGCTCATGAACTTTATTCTCATGAGTCGAATTTCCTCTTCGGTATAATCTCCATCAAATTCATTGTATGCAGTCACCAAATCATCCGTTTCTGCTTCACTGAAATAATCAAATATCTCATCTTGATTTTCCGGATCTAGAATTTCATCCAGATAATAATTGATATTGATACGAGTACCGGATGAAACAATCGCTTCGATCTCGTCAATTACCTCATCAAAACTTTTGCCCTGCGCCTTACCAATGTCCTCCAAAGGAAGTTTTCGATCAATATTCTGGATCAACTTTACTTTCAGAACCGATTTGTTGATGAGTGTTTTAACAACCAGATCCTGTGGTCGCTCAATATTGTTTTCCTCGACGTAATTCTGGATCAATGCAATGAAAGGCTCTCCATAGCGTGCAGCTTTTCCTTGTCCTACACCCTGGATATTGGTCAATTCATCAATTGTCACAGGATATTGGAGACACATGTCCTTCAATGATGGCTCCTGGAAAATAACAAATGGAGGAATATTTTTTTGTTTACTGATCGATTTTCTAAGGTCGATTAACAGATCATAAAGCGTTTCATCGAAAACACCTCCTTTCCCCCCGGAATTTAAAATGAGATCATCGTCATCAGACACGGAGAAGTCATGTTCCTTGATCAAAAGGAAAGAATGAGGATTCTTCATGAATTCCTCTCCCTTTTCAGTGACCTTTAGGGTTCCGTAGGTCTCAATATCTTTGGAAATTAGACCTGCCACGATCACTTGCCGAATCACTGCATTCCAGAAATGTTCGTCCTTCTCCTTTCCTGCTCCAAAACCAGTTAAAAGATTATGCTTGTAAGATTTTATTTCTGATGTTACATTTCCAGACAAAAATGCGCAATAATGCTTCGCTTTATGCATCTCCTGAAGATCTGTGATTACTTTCAGAAGCATCGATACGTATTCCTTTCCTTCTTTTTTCTCTCTTGGATGTCTACAATTGTCACAGAATTCATTGCAGTTCTTCTCTTCAAAAGTTTCTCCAAAATAGTGCAATATGAATTTTCTTCTACAAACTGAGGTTTCGGCATAGGAAACGATCTCACTTAATAATTGTTTCCCTATTTCCTGCTCTGCAACTGGCTTTCCCTGGAGAAATTTTTCCAGTTTCTCGATATCCTTGTAGCTATAAAAAGCGACACATTCTCCCTCTCCACCATCTCTACCTGCTCTACCTGTTTCCTGGTAATAACTCTCTATTGATTTGGGAATATCGTGGTGAATAACGTAACGAACATCAGGCTTATCAATACCCATTCCGAATGCAATGGTCGCAACAATAACATCCACCTCTTCCATCAAGAACATATCCTGATGTTTGGCTCTTGTGGTTGCATCTAAACCAGCATGATATGCTAAAGCATTGATCCCATTTACCTGAAGCAACTCGGCAATCTCTTCCACTTTTTTTCTACTAAGGCAATAGATGATCCCACTCTTCCCTTCTTTTGTACGGATATACTTAATGATCTCTTTTTCGACATCTCTTTTCGATCTCATTTCATAATACAGATTGTCTCTATTGAATGAAGACTTAAAGACGACAGCATCGAGCATATTCAAATTCTTTTGAATATCATATTGAACCTTAGGTGTGGCAGTTGCAGTAAGAGCAATGATCGGCACGTTCGAGATCTTCTCAAAAATCTCTCTTAATCTTCTGTACTCTGGTCGGAAGTCGTGTCCCCATTCAGAGATACAATGCGCCTCGTCGATCGCAAAAAATGAGATATCAACTGAAGTAAGAAAGTCAATGTTTTCCTGTTTTGTAAGCGATTCAGGAGCAACAAACAACAGTTTTGTAGAGCCGCTTTGAATTTCTTCTTTAACTCTGCTGATTTCAGTCTTTGTTAACGAAGAATTTAGAAAATGAGCTATCGCCTCATTGTCACTAACATTTCTGATTGCATCAACCTGGTTTTTCATCAATGCAATCAATGGAGAGACAACTACTGCTGTACCATTTGATAATAGCGCCGGAAGCTGATAACATAATGACTTTCCTCCACCTGTTGGCATGATCACAAATGTGTTCTTGCCGTCAAGTACATTCTGAATTATGTTTTCTTGCTTTCCTTTAAATGCGTCAAAACCAAAATACTTCCTGAGAGCTAATTTTAAATCGCTTTCGACCATTAAGATTTCTTTACCTACCTAATTTATAAAAAAAGAGTAACGAATTTACACAATTTAAAGGATTTTTTGTTGAAAATTCGTTTCAGAAAGGATAAAAACGACGAATAAAAAAATTCAACTTATAAAGCATTGATTCATTCAGATAAACTACAACGATTGATTACCTTTGCTGCCATGGATAACGAAAAGAATATGTCTTTTCTTGACCATCTCGAGGAATTGAGATGGAGACTGGTGAGATCAGCTGCCGCGATCATCATCGTTTCTGTCGTTTTGTGGATCTATCAGGGATGGATCATGGAACATCTTTTCCTATCGATGCGACGACCGGATTTCATCACTTTTAAATGGATGTGCCAGCTCTTCAATATTTGTATTGATGAAATTCCTGTCAGGATGCAAAGTATGACCATGTCTGGACAATTCTCCTATGCTTTAATGATGAGTATTATGGGAGGTGTGGTAATCTCATTTCCTTTCACTTTTTATCAACTATGGGGATTTGTGAAACCAGGCTTAAAAACAAACGAGAAAAGTGCCGTAAGCGGGTTAACCTTTTACGTATCTATTCTTTTCTTTTTAGGGATCACCTTTGGTTACCTGATCGTTGCTCCTCTTTGCGTCCAGTTTTTTGGGACCTATCAGATCAGCAGTGAAATTGAAAATAATTTCACCATAAATTCATACATGAGCACAATTCTATCCACTGTTTTTTACTCTGGGTTATTGTTCTTGCTCCCAGTTGCAACTTATATCTTCACAAGACTCGGAATAATTACTCCGGCTTTTCTCAGGAAGTACCGTAAGCATGCCATTGTTGCTGTACTAATTTTATCCGCAGTAATCACTCCTCCAGATCTTATTTCTCAGGTGATTGTGGCAATCCCTATCACCCTTCTTTACGAGATTGGAATTCTTGTATCTGCCCGTGTTGAAAAGAATATGATAAAAGAGCAGATCGGCAAACGATAATTCAATCTATGTAGTTTATTTTAGCGAAAACTTGAAAAAACTACTCTCCATATTCTTTCTGCTTTTTCTGTCCCAAATCTATGGTCAACAGACAAAAGTTTTCGGTATTGTTAAGGATGCCGAAACCGGAGAACCTATGCCTTTTGTTAAGGTCCAGTTTTTAGATTCCAAAATAGGAGTTCTCACAGATACGCTAGGGAAGTATCGCATAGAAACCTACTACGCAACTGATTCAATTCAATTCAGTTTTTCGGGGTATTTATCTCAACGTAAAAAGATTCAAAAGGACAAAGAACAAGAAATAAACATTTCTTTATCCATCCTTTCAACGGATTTTGAGGAAGTAGTGGTTAGAGCACCTGACGAATTCCCTTCAACGATTCTTCATAAAAAAGTGGTTGCTCACAAAGACATCAATAATCGTGAAAAGCTGAATTCATTTGAATATGAGTTGTACAACAAAATACAACTTGACCTAAACAACATAGGAGAAAAATTCACCGAAATGGGGATCGTGAAAAAACTCGATCTTGTCATGAATTATTTGGATTCAGCCGATAATGGAAAAAGCTATTTACCTGCAATGCTCAGCGAAACCATTTCAGATTTTTATTTCACTAATAATCCTAAACGAAAAAAGGAAGTCGTTAAAGCGAATCATATCACGGGTATCGAGAATTTACAGGTAAGTCAGCTACTAGGAGACATGTACCTTGATATGAATGTCTATGACAATAATATCAACTTATTCAATAGATCATTTGTAAGCCCTATTTCCACCGTAGCTAGAAATTATTATAAATTTTACCTGGAAGACTCAACCTTCATTGGCAATCAATGGTGTTATAAACTGCGTTTTACTCCAAAAAGAACAGGAGATATGACCTTTGAAGGTGAAATGTGGATCCACGATACGACATATGCGGTTAAGCAAATCAAAGGGAATATCAGTCCATGGGCGAATATCAATTATATACAAGATCTGTATTTTGAGCATTATTTTGAAATGGTCGCTCCTGAGGTGTGGATGCTAGTCACTGAAAAAGTTATTGCAGATGTCAAGATCACGAAAAATACAGGGATCTATGGATTTTTTGCACGAAAGCTTTCTTCAAGAAAGTACTTCGTGATCAATGAAAAGCGTCCTGATGAATTTTATAGATCCGATAATACTGTGGAGATACTGGACAGCGCCAAAAGGAGAGATGATTTTTATTGGAGTACCCACAGGCACGTCTCGTTAAATAACCAGGAAGAAGGAATACGGGAGATGATCGACTCACTTCAAAATATTCCCCTATTCAAAACACTTACCAAGCTTACCTATTTTGCGACCACCGGCTACTGGATCTTTGGAAAGATCGAGATCGGGAACGCATACGCACTAATGAGCACCAATCCAATTGAAAAATTCAGAGGAGCTCTCGCCTTACGCACCTCCAATAATTTTAGCCGAAGACTAGAGCTCGGCGGAAAAATAGCTTATGGTATTGGTGACGAACGATTTAAATACGGAGCCAAAATAAGGTACAATATTACTCCAAAGAAAAGAGGGATGCTGATCGCATATTACAACTTTGACATTGAACAGATCGGGCAATCTCCTACCGCCGCAGATGTAGGTTCCTCATTCGGAACTATTCTCAGAAATGCACCACTTGACAAGTTAACTATGGTCGACCGAATTGGGATCAACCTGGAAAAAGATATTAAAAAAGACTTCATTCTTTTCGGTGGATTCGAATGGAAAAACTATGTACCTCTAGGTGACTATTTATACTTAAGACCCACTGATGATGCTTTGGCTCATGATACATTGCGGTCCATTACGACGACAGAATTTATTGCTCGATTCAGATGGGCTAAGGATGAGGAGTTCATAGGAGGGGCATTTGACCGTTCAACGATCCGATCCAGGTTTCCAATTTTTTCGATTCAAGGTATTTTTGGAGTTAAAGGACTTTGGGGCGGAATGTATGACTATCAGAAGATCGAGTTTTCGATGGAGCATTACAAAACTATTGGCCCTCTTGGAAGAATCCGCTATGGGATCAATGCAGGTTATGTATTCGGATCAGTGGCTTATCCATTCTTGAAAGTTCATGAAGGAAATCAATCGTATTGGTTATTGACTTCGACATTCAATAAATTGAACTTTTTTGAGTTTATCTCAGACCGATATATTGGGGGGCTTATTGAAAACCACTGGGAAGGTTTGTTGTTTGACCGAATGCCTTTAATTAAGAAATTAAAATGGCGATTGGTAACGGTGGGAAGATTTACATACGGATCAATATCAGATAAAAACATCAGAGAGATGCTATTACCATCAAACACAAAACAATTCGGGAAAATTCCATATGCTGAAGCATCAGTGGGAATTGAAAATATATTCAAAGTTTTCAGGGTTGATCTTGTGTATCGCATCACACATCTTGATCAGGGCATGAGTCCTTTTGGAGTTCGGGCTCGATTTGCATTTACTTTTTAATTTTACTGAGTTGAAACTGCATACAGATCATATCAAAAAGACCTACAAAGGACGAGATGTTGTAAAAGGCGTTTCCATTGAGGTCAATCAAGGCGAGATCGTAGGATTATTAGGTCCCAATGGAGCTGGTAAGACTACCTCCTTTTATATGATCGTTGGGCTTGTGAAACCTGATTCCGGAACGGTGTATCTTGATGATACAGATATCACAAACTATCCAATGTACAAGCGCTCCCAGCTGGGGATAGGCTATCTACCCCAGGAAGTTTCCGTTTTCAGAAAGCTAAGTGTTGAGGATAACATAATGGCTATTCTCGAAATGACGGATCTAAATAAAGTACAACGTAAAGAGAAACTGGAGAGCTTATTGGAGGAATTCAGTCTCACTCACGTTCGAAAAAATCTGGGGAACAGACTTTCCGGTGGCGAAAAAAGAAGAACCGAAATTGCACGTGCCCTTGCGACAGATCCAAAATTTGTTTTGCTTGATGAGCCTTTTGCAGGAGTAGACCCTATTGCCGTTGAAGACATTCAGGGAATTGTTGCTGATCTTAGAAAAAGGAACATTGGAATCCTGATCACTGACCACAATGTCCAAGAAACCTTATCCATCACCGACAGAGCATATCTCTTATTTGAAGGAGGGATTTTAAAATCCGGTACAGCTGAAGACCTGGCTGCTGATGAGCAGGTAAGACGCGTTTACCTGGGACAAAACTTCGAACTTAGAAAAAAATAATTTTTAGTTTATCATCGATATTTCGTAATTTTCAGCCCGGAATCATACTTGAAACCAACTATTTGAAGAATTATGAAAAACCTACGTATACTTTTTGTTCTGTTGCTTTTAGCTCCAATCTTTGTTTCTACTTCTTGTAAAAAATGTAAGGTGGATGCGGTTGATGTGAATTCTGGTGATATAGTTGAAGATTTTGTTTTGTATCCAAAATCAGGATACATGACCCTTAATACCGGTGGGAATTATGTTTTTGATGGAATAAACCCTAATCCTTATTATTCAAATAAATTCCAAGTTTCAATTAATGGTGGTGCTAAAACGCCGGTTAACTGGAATTCTCATACTGTACTTGCCAATCCTGTAAAAGCAAAATGTAATGCTTCATTTGAAAGAAATGTAGTCATTGATCATGGGGCTCAAACAGTGACCTATACACTGAAGGTTACTCAATGTGATAATTGCAAAGAAGAACGTTACACTGAGAACTACGTCCTTGTACCTAAATTCCCCTCTACGTATGCTGTAAATATCAGTCATACGATTGTAGACAAGGAGTAATTCAATAAAAGTTTGTAACAAAGAAAAAGGTCATCAAATTGATGACCTTGAAATTTCTTGGGGAACCCTACTTATTTCGCAGCAAGATCTGAATTTTCAATCTGATCTACACTTCCGTAAGCATCACAATGTCCTCCCTTCGATGATTTGCATGCAGTAAATGCGAATGCCGTAACCATCCCAACAAGTACCAAGGTCACTAGTTTCTTCATTTGATTGTTTGGTTTTTAGTTAAATAAGGATCTTAACGTAGTGACGAATTTACATATTCTCAAGTGTTTAACCTAAAAATATTATCCACAATGTGTTCTTAATCAGTTAAAATATCATCAATTTTACAACGTTTTGAATAAAATGCGCCTGTTAACACTATTGATCCTAACTTTTTCCCTCCACCTAATCTATGGACAGAAAAAGCTATCTGTTTATATAGAAACAGTGAGTTATCAACATGCCGTAAAAACGAAAAGTAATGAAGTTAAAGATTCAATTGATGCTCTTAATGTGGTGAGGTCGTATCAAAATCAACTGATTGAAAAAGGATTTTTTCTTGCTTCTCTTGATTCTATCAATTGGAAAGATCGTGAAGTGTATGTCTACTTTACAACGGGGGAATCGTTCGAAGAAATAAATTTGATCGTTCCTTTTTCGAAAGGAGGTTTAAAATTGTCTCCGAATGATCTATCGAACCTTGTACAAAAAGAACTAAACAAAGCACTCAATACCGGATATCCATTTGCAAATGTTACACTCAAAAACATTCAAATTGATAATAACCGCATTAATGCTGAGCTTTCTGTCGAAAAAGGGACCTATTACAAATGGAAAGAAGTAATTGTCAAAGGGGATTCCTCGATCTCATCTCAACTTGTTCAGTCGATCACTCAAATAAAACCAGGGAGTCACTACTCTGAAATTTCCATTATGGATCTTTCAAAAAAGATTGCCCAAACCCCTTATATCGAAGAGATCAAACCATTCGAAGTGTTGTTTACGGATGATGGAGTCGAGTTGTATTTATATTTACGATCATTGCCGATCAGCAGTGCAAACGGACTCCTTGGTCTTCAAACGGACCCAACACTTAACAGGTATTATCTTTCCGGAGATCTCAGCTTAAAGCTAACCAACGTTTTAAAAAGAGGGGAATCAATAAAACTCAAATGGAGAAGCATTCAACCTCAGTCGCCTCTATTAAATGTTTCTTTGAATTATCCTTTTTTATTTAAATCACCTTTTGGAGTAAACTTGAACCTAGACCTTTTCAAAAAAGATTCCACTTTTCTGGAAGTTAAGTCATCATTAGGGGTTCAGTATTCAATGTCCAATGGTAATATTATCAATGTGTTTTATCGGAATCAAAACTCAAATCGATTGAATTCGAGTACACAGAGCAATGATCTGGGCGATATCAAAATGAGTAATTACGGCATTGGATTCGAACACAAAAAACTTGATTATATACCTAACCCAACACGAGGAATCGAATACTATTTTAGCGGTTATTCTGGGTCCAGAAGATCGAGGAACAGCGATACAAGTCAGTTTATTAAAACATCTACTTTCGGTGGTTCATTCGTATTGAATTACTATTTACCCTTTACCAAAAGAAATGTCTTGAAATTTGGGATTCAAACTGAAACCTATTATACACCTTCTATATACTTCAATGAGCTAAGTCGCATTGGTGGACTTACATCATTAAGAGGATTCAACGAGCAAGAGATCTATGCATCTACCTTTAGTATCTTAACGTTTGAGTACCGTTTTATTTTGGACCGTAACTCGAACCTCTTTGTATTTTACGATCAAGGGTTTTATGAGAAAAATTCGATTTCTTATCTTCAAGATCATCCTTTTGGCTTTGGTGGCGGGATTTCGTTCGGAACTAAAATCGGATCGTTTGTGATCACCTATGCACTGGGGAAACAATTCACAAATCCAATTTTACTAAAGGATGGTAAAATACATTTTGGATATATTGCTTACTTTTAATTATGCTTGAAATTTTACTTATTGCATTATCTCTGCTTCTGGGCATTGGATTTATATTGCTGTTCACGGAAAATAAAAAATTAAGGAATGCTCAATTTGAAGCTTCTTCCAACGAAATTCGATGGCTCAAGGAAACCGAAGAACTTAAATCAAGAGTTATTGCTCTAGAGTCAAGGAATGAATCTCTTTCTGAGATCCTGGAAACTGAAAAAAGGTATTCTGAAGAAAAGCAAAAAGAGTTGAGAATTCAGCTCGAGTTATTAGGAAAGGACCTGGTAAATCAGGGTGCAACGGTTTTGAAAAACGAAAACGAACAGAAATTAAATGCTCTTTTAGATCCCCTAAAAGAAAGAATTGCATCCTTTGAAAAAGAAGTTAGAGAGGCCAATAAGCAAGACATTGAGCGATTTGCTTCGATGAGTTCCACGATCAAATCATTAACAGAACAGCATTCAAAAATGCACAATACAGCTCAGAATCTCGTTGATGCTTTAAAAGGAGAACAAAAGGTTCAGGGTGATTGGGGTGAACTTGCTTTGGAAAGAATTCTTGAAACAAGTGGACTTGAAAAAAACAGAGAATATTTCATTCAGAATAGTTTCAGGGATGCTGACGGTAATTTACTCAGACCAGATGTTATCATTCAGTTACCGGATGAGAAACATATCGTAATTGATTCAAAGGTCTCTCTTAAAGCGTTTGAGCAATATATCAATGCAGATGATGATGAGATCAAGAAAAGAGCATTATCTGATCATTTGCTTTCCATTAAAACACACATTAAAATCCTGGGAGAAAAAGATTATTCTCATTTGCCTGGGATAACTTCCCCTGATTTTGTTCTAATGTTTATTCCTTTAGAATCCTCCTTTGCTCTAGCGATCAAGGAAGAACCCAATATTTATCAGCAAGCCTGGGAAAAGAGAGTCGTTTTGGTAACACCCTCAACGCTTTTGGCTACCCTTAAAACGGTAGGGTCTATTTGGAAACAGGAGAGACAAAATAAAAATGCCATCGAAATTGCCGACCAAGCAGGAAGGTTATATGATAAGTTCGTGGGATTCGTTTCAGACATGGAAAAAATTGGCTCAAAACAAAAGGATGCAATGCTTGCTTACGATCAAGCCATGAACAAACTTTCGATTGGAAGTGGAAATCTGATGAGAAGTGCAGAAAAGCTAAAGGTCATGGGAGCCAAAGCAAAAAAACAGATCGACAAAAAATTACTGGAAGACGAAGATCAGGACGTTGAATCTGATCTTACTGATTAACCAAGAGCTTGTTGCATTGACGCTCTGATCTCCTTCATGAATTCAGAGGCATATACAAACTCCAATATCTCTTTATTTTCAGTAGTAATGATGGATTTTCTGTCTCCTTGCCACCAATTTTGACCTTTGTGAATGAAGATCACATTATCACCGATCTCGATCACAGAATTCATATCATGCGTAATAACAACAGTAGTGATCTCATATTCATAGGTAATCTCTTTGATCAACCCATCGATCAAAATTGCTGTCATCGGATCAAGTCCTGAATTCGGTTCATCACAAAAAAGGTACTTCGGATTCATTGAGATCGCTCTAGCAATACCAATACGCTTCTGCATACCACCACTACATTCAGAGGGAAGTAATTTATTTCTACCTGCAAGATTAACTCGTTCAAGACAGAAATCAGCCCTCATCTGCATTTCCTTTTTGGTCATTTTGGTGAACATCATCAACGGAAACATCACATTTTGCTCAACAGTCATTGAATCAAACAGCGCAGAGCCCTGAAAAAGCATCCCGATCTCCTTTCGAACATCAGTCCTTTGTCCGCGATTCATTTCAGTAAAGTTTCGATCGTCGAAAAAGATTCCACCTGTATCTACTTCATGCAGTCCAACAATACACTTCGCCAAAACAGACTTTCCCGAACCCGATTGGCCAATGATAAGATTTACCTTGCCTTTTTGAAACTCTGTGGAAACATCATGTAGTACATGATTAGCACCGAATGATTTATTTACATTTTCAACTTTGATCATGACAATAAGATCATTTGGGTCAGGAAGAAATTGGCTATCAGAATAGCGATTGAACTACTAACAACAGCTTGAGTTGAAGAACGACCAACATCAAGAGATCCCCCTTTAGTGTAATACCCGTAAAATGACGCAATTGATACGATCAGAAATCCAAAAACAACCGTTTTTGTAAGAGCATACCACACATGCTTCATTTCAAAAAATGAACGAATTCCTAAAACATAAGTATCCGTAGTGATCAATCCAGAAGCCATTAATGCCAACCATCCACCCACCATACTTAGCGCCATTGAAAAGACGATAAGAACCGGGAAGAAAAAGATGGCAGCACTGATCTTAGGCAGTACCAAAAAATTCAATGAATTCACCCCCATAATTTCCAGGGCATCAATTTGCTCTGTTACTCGCATAGTCCCAATTTCTGAAGCGATATTGGATCCAACCTTACCGGCAAGGATCAACGAGATAATAGTAGGCGAAAATTCCAGGATCGTTGATGACTGAGTAATATAACCAACCGTATAAGCAGGAAGCCAAGGACTGGTCATGTTTGATGCGGTTTGAAGGGCGATAACACCCCCCATGAAAGTAGACATCAAGGCAACAATGAAAATCGAGTTGATTCCGATCAACTGTACTTCATCAAACATCCTTGTTCTGAAAACAGACCATTTCTCTGGTCGTTTGAATACCACGCCTAACATGATAAAGTACTTCCCTGCGTTACTTAGGATTTTCATTGTCGCTAAAATAATGCTTATTTTCTTTTTTGAGTCTCCGTCTGTGGATAAATGTTCGCGTTACATCAGTGTTTTTCATTTAATTTTATCGTGTGGAGCAGGAGGATAAAAAAGAAAAGATCAAAAGTACTTTTGCACGGTTCTTACCTGAAGAATTTGTTGGTTATGTAGCTGACTTGTTTTTTACATCCAAAGTCCGATTTTCGATCGTGAAATCAAGGGCAACAAAGCTTGGCGATTTTCGTGCAGGGTTGAATGGCGACAAACACCGAATTACAGTCAACGGCAATCTGAATCAATACTCCTTTTTAATTACAACACTTCATGAATTTGCTCACCTGAATACTTATGAAAAATTTGGATGGAAAGTGAAGCCTCACGGAGAGGAATGGAAAAATGAGTATCGATCCTTACTTCTTCCGGTTATCAATTCTGGGAAATTACCTTCTGACATTGAAAAGGCGTTAGTAAATTCACTGGTAAAAACAAAGGCTTCTTCTTGCACAGATCATCAGTTGAGCAGGATTCTCCACCGTTATGACCAACATCCTGAAGGTGCGGTTCTTTTAGAAAACCTTCCTTTTGACAGTATTTTCGAAGTGAATGGAAAATCTTTTAAAAAAGGTCCTTTACGAAGAAAACGTTATGTTTGCGAAGAGATAAATTCGAATAGAAAATATCTTGTCAACTCACTGGCAATTGTAAAGCATTTGAATTCAACCAAAGATGAATAACAACTATTGTATTATTATGGCCGGAGGTATCGGTAGCCGATTCTGGCCTATGTCTACCCCTGAGAAGCCAAAACAATTCCTTGATGTATTGGGAACCGGAAGATCATTGATCCAAATGACCTATGATCGTTTGCTTTCAATTTCCCCTTCAACACAGATCTACGTATTGACGAATGAAAGTTATGCGGGGATCGTCAAGGAACAGCTACCGGATCTCAATATGGATCAGATCCTTACGGAGCCACTGCGTAAGAATACGGCACCTTGTATTGCATATGCTGCAGCGAAGATCAATGCACTTAATCCAAACGCAACAATGATCATTTCACCAGCAGATCATTTGATTCTAAGGGAGCAACGATTTACTGAAATTATTAATACGGCAATTAGCCAAGCTAATACTGATGATAAACTGGTAACCCTGGGTATAAAACCTACCAGACCTGACACAGGTTACGGATACATTGAATTTGATGCCGACAAGGGAACTAAAGCAGGAGAAGCAACTGAAGTGCTTAGATTTCGTGAAAAACCGGATCTGAATACAGCTAAAGAGTTTCTTTCTAAAGGCAATTTTTACTGGAATTCTGGAATCTTTGTATGGAGAACAACAACAGTGTTGAACGCTTTGAAAACGCATCAACCTAGTTTGTTTGGATTATTCTGTGATGACAATTCAAAATACAACACCACCAAGGAACAGGGATTCGTTAACCAATGCTTCAAAGCTTGTGAGGATATTTCGATTGATTTTGCGATCATGGAAGATGCCAAAAATGTGGAAGTGGTACTGGCTGATTTTGACTGGAGTGATCTTGGAACATGGGGAAGTTTAAGCATGCATTTGAAGAAGGATGAAAATGGAAATTCTGCTATGGGCGATCACGTTCATCTCTTCGATTCTAAAAATTGTATAGTGAATGTATCTAATGATAAGCTGGTTTTACTTGACGGTCTTGAAGATTACATTGTCATTGAATCTGACAACATGTTCATGGTCCTAAAGGCTGAGAATGAACAAGAGATCAAAAACTACTTGAAAGAAGTAGAAAAAAAGAGTCCGAAATTTTTTAAGAAATAAGAAAAGGGTCGTTTTAACGACCCTTTTTTCTATTTGTTCCCTTTTCGGATTTCTTCAGCCTCCCATTCCCTGTAAAGATCAAAATAACTTTTGGTTTCCATAACCACCACACCTCCCAGGGTATCTCCATACTTAGCAGGCAATCCACCTGAATACACCATCATTCGTCCAATGGCTGCTCCGGGAACACTTCCTACGTCACTTGCTTTCACTCCATCCATCATGTAAAGCATATCTCCTTTTCTCGCTCCTCTAAACACAAGCTCACCATCTTCTGTCATTCTTACTTCAGAAGTCATTGATGTTACAAGACCTTTTACACTGAATTTAGATGGACTTCTATCGATTTCTTCGGCAGTCAATTCCTTTACTGGCAATTCACCGTATTGAAGCTTAATTGATCCGTCATCCGCTTTTACATCAATCGCAAGAATTTCAAGAACACCACTTTTAAACTCAATATCTCCTGTGTTATAGATGCCGTCCATTGGCACTTTAACCTGAATATTCGACATGGTATCACTGAAATATTTAATATTTAAGAAGTAAGATCCCGCAGGAATTGCACTTATCCTAAATCTTCCATCGGCATCTGTTACGGCCTGATATTTCCTGTCCTGATCAAGAATAAAAACCTGTGCTCCGTAAACACCATTTTTATTTCCTTTTTCTACTACGTTTCCGACAACTTCTCCTAATGCACCTTGTGCTGATACTGTTCCTGATCCCAGGATCAATGTCATAATGATGAATAACTTTTTCATGATCTTCAATTTTAATTTCTCTTATGATGTAGAATGAAGATCTATTCCATAAAAAAAGCTTCATTTCTGAAGCCTTTTTATTTTTTTATCTGATCAAATCAGTTCTGCACTTGAACATGGAAAGGCTCTATCAAGCTTTTTAAATAAGCCTTGTAATACTTTTCCTGGGCCTACCTCAATGACTTCTGTTGCTCCGTCTGCAATCATTTGATTCATTGTCTGCGTCCATCTGACTGGTGCCGTTAATTGGGCGACAAGATTCTTTTTTATTTGCTCTGGATCAGATACAGCTGAAGCTGTTACGTTCTGATAAACCGGACAAATTGGAGTCTTGAACTCTGTTGCTTCAATGGCTGCAGCAAGCTCTTCTCGCGCCGGTTCCATCAAAGGAGAGTGAAATGCCCCTCCTACTTGCAAGATCATCGCTCTTTTAGCACCTGCCTCTGTAAGTTTAGCGCAAGCCTCTTCAACTGCAGTGAAGCTTCCTGAAATAACTAATTGCCCAGGACAATTATAATTCGCGGGAACTACAACTCCTCCAATTGAACCGCAGATCTCTTCGACCACATTATCTTCCAAGCCTAAAATTGCTGCCATTGTGGAAGGTTCAACTTCACAGGCTTTTTGCATGGCCATCGCTCTTTTGAAAACCAACATCAATGCGTCTTCGAATCTTAATGTTTTATTTGCTACCAATGAGGAGAATTCACCTAGAGAATGTCCAGCTACCATATCAGGCTGAAACGAATCTCCTATAAATGCCGCAAGAATCGTTGAGTGAAGGAAAATCGCTGGCTGAGTTACTTTTGTTTGTTTTAGTTCTTCGTCAGAACCTTCAAACATTATTTTAGTGATGTCAAAACCAAGAACTTCATTTGCCCTTTCGAACATTTGTTTTGCAAGTGGAGAATTATCATATAGATCTTTTCCCATTCCTGAAAATTGAGCTCCCTGGCCCGGAAAAACATATGCTTTCATTGTTGATTGTTTGAATTTAGTGGTCAAAGGTACTCAATCTTTTTTTTAGCATAATAAAAAAAGGGGTCGGTTACCCGACCCCTTCAACTATTCCTTTAAAAGGAATTATTTTTTTACAACAAGTTTTTCAGAAGATACAGTACCGTTAACTGAAAGGTTAACAAAGTATACTCCATTGTTCAAAGCTGTTGTATTGATTGCAACATTTTGAGCTCCGTTTACAGTTCCCAATGCATTTGTGTATACAACTTTCCCTGAAAGATCAGTAACAGTGATGTTCACATCAGCCTCGTTGTTCAATTCAAAAGAAACATTTGAAAGATCGTTTGCTGGGTTAGGATAAACTGACATTCCGAAAGTATTTGTCAATTCATTAACATTAGCAGATGGATCATCGATCAAACGGATCATAACCGCTCCAGGAGATGTCAAAGAGAACAATTCATCAGCAGCCGTATATCCAAGTACAGTATTCTCATATGTTCCTTGAGCCATTGCAAATCGAACTTCATCAGTTCCTCCGAAGTGAGCTGCAACAACAAGGATATCATCACCAGCATTAACAGTAACTGCACCTCCAACAAGTGGAATCTGAACCCAAGTTGCAGCAGTACCAGTTACAGTTCTGATCTCAGTTTCAGCGATCCAATCGTACGCATCAACTCCATTCCAACGATAAAGCTCGCAGAAGAATTCTCCTCCAACCGCACCAGCAGCTTGTGTTGATAGACGAAGCTTAACAGCAGTAATGTCAGTTTGGTCGAAGATTTCCATTACGTTACCAATTTTCAATGGCTGTGCATCTTGAGATGAGATCTGTCCGATTGAGCTGGTCTGAACGTCATTATCACGTGAGAATTCATACTGCGTCATGAACATGTCGAATGAAGCGGTATTATTTGATGCATCCGCATCTGTTACTCCGATTTCAGTCTTGATATCAACTGTTTTAGTTCCAAGTCCGGTTGGGATGTATGGTGTTTCAACAGATAATGTATCCGATCCTGCTCCAGGAATGGAAGCTGCTGCGCCTGTTTGATCATATCCTCCTGTTGCTACAACATGCAAAGCAGTGCTATTTTGATCCAACGCACCATTGTTAGTCACTAAAGCTCCAAATGTTAATCCTGGGAAGGAAGATTGTGATGCAGATACATGGTAATAATCTAATCCGAACGATGTTGCAACCGGAGTCGCCTGATACCACGTGTCAATCTTCATATCATTATCCCAAGCTTGAACGATCTTTACATCATCGATCCCCCAGAACCAATCCCACTGACCAACATAATGGAAACGAATACGAACCTGATTAGACCAAACACCTCCAGACATAGCTGGTGTGATATTCAAGGTTTCTACCTCGCCAGGAATACAGTTAAAATTAACTGCGGTAACTCCATCTGCTTCAGAAACAAGGTTAACAGCGAATTCTGTCCAGGTTGCTCCACCATCGTTAGAAACTTCTACATAGTTGTAGTCATAGTAATGACGATAATATTCAGCGAAAGTAAGATACAATGAATTGCTTCCCGCAGCAGTTAAATCGATATCTGTATTAAACTCAAAATAGGCATCTTGAGAAGCTGCACTACCGGCACCATCAGAATCAATGAAAGCAAAGTTTCCTGCAGAACCAGAAAATGTTGCTGGCCATTGGTAATCTGTTTGCTGAGCAGTGATACTTGAAGGAAGAGCACTCAAAACTGCCCAGTCACCTCCAGTGTGACCAACACCTGTAGTTTGAGACCACTCTGACGGTGTATCAAAACCATTTTGCCAAAAAATATCTCCTTCGGCCTTAGTAGCATTCGCAACTTTCTTTTTAGCGGGCATAACATCTGTCTTGTCATGCTTAGCGGAAACCACTGTATTGATCGCTTTCTGCGCATTCACAGACATAGACCCAATCAGTACCCCTGCAATTAGGTAAACTTTTTTCATAATCTAATTTTAATTTTTAGAGTGCTAAAATTACTTAATCATTTTGTAGAATCCAAAAAAAAGGAGGACTCAATGATCCTCCTTTAAATCTTTTAAGTCGCTAACTATTTGCAAATTATAAGTCGTTTAGATGTCGAAACATTTGTATTGGTTACATTAATTATGTACAAACCGTTCTCCAAATGAGCAACATTTAATTTGATATTTACTCCTGAAACAGTCTCTTCTGAGTACACTGTTTTCCCAGATAGATCAGTTATTGATATTTCTGCATTCTCCAAATTCTCTGAACAAACTAGTTCAACTGTTTCTTTAGCTGGGTTAGGGTAAATACTGAAAGCAGTTGTTTCTACTTCTGAAACCCCCATTTGATCTCCCATTTTCAGTCTAATAGCAAATGCATTTCCATTTGAATAAGCAGTTGGTGCTCCGGTATCATCCAAGGTATTGATCATTGATGCGTACCATGGTTGAGCAATTGTTTGATCATCCAATACCCTAATTGGGGTGCCACCGTAGTCAATCGTTTTTACAACTGCATAGTATGCTCCAGCAGAAAGTTCAATTGGTTGCAGGAAAGATACACCAACCTTACCTGCAGCAACTTCAGAAGCAGAGACAGAATAGTAAATCCCTTCAGCAGAATTCGAATTTAAATCCACTACAGGCTGAAGTCCATCCGCCAAGAAGGTGGTTGTGTCAATTATACTAATTAACAATTCCGCTCCTTCTACAGTTGAGGATGCTAATCCGATTTCAAATCCAGAAATTACGTTTACAGAATTTTTCAAATGATACATCGCAGCAACATAGGTTTCTGTTGGTTCTCCAAAATTTGGAGAACCCAGAGAATTCAATGAAAGATCTCCGGCTGGATGTATCCCAATTCCATCTTGAGAATACATTGTTTCAGTTACCTCAAAATTCCTAACTGATACATTATTCCCGAAATCTGCAGCTCCTGCTTGTTCGTTATCAGATGTTACGGTATAATTTCCGTTATAAAGGCCTAATGCTAAAGAAGGGGTTTCCGTACTTCCGTATGCAGAAGTTTCACCACTGTTCATAGTCCCGATTGGATACGCATAACTAAAAGATCCAAAATCAGCGTCTACATTTACATTAGTTTGGTTATTGATACCAAAATTTAAAAGTTCACCACCGAAGTCATATTGAGTATCCAATTGATCAACAGGTGTTCTTCCGTATTCAATTCCCTGATTATTAATTCCTGCAACATATGCAAACTTAGATTCAATATCATCAGCTGGTTGCTCAATAATTCTGAAATCATCAATAAACCAAGCATACCCCCATGTTCCAGTCCAGTTAAAACGAATATATACTTCTTGCTGCCCACCAGCAATTGCCGAAATATTGATTCGCACTAGACGAGGATTTTCAGTGCCAGATGTTTGTTCATCAAATGTTCTTTCTGGAAAAATATCATACACATTTGGATACATTGCAAGATCTGACTCAGGGCTGAGATCCGTTGGCCAAGTGACATTACCTGCTCCATCTCCAATCCCTACAACCAGATATGGTTTTTCGTAAGTATAGGCTCTGTAAAAAGTCTCAAATTCAACAACTACATTTGCATAACTTGTAAGATCAACAGGCGCCGCCATAGTTAACCAACTATCCTCAACTTCGTTACCTCCATTTTCTCCACCATAAAAGTCTGAATCAACAATTGCCCATCCATTCATTGCCGAAGTTGACGCAATATCATTGATTGGATAAATTCCCTGACATGAAATAGGTCCTATTTGAAAATCTAAAGAACAATCGTTTATATCATGATCAGCCACCCATTGAGATGAATTAGAGAAATCGCTTTCCCAAATTGTCACTTTATTCGCGTTATTAATTTCAGGTTTTACCCTTTTTTCAACTGTTGAAGTTGATCTTTTTTCCATCCGAGGACCATCAGAGTTGGTTTGTGCTAAACATAGCGACGCCGTCAAGCTAAAAAAAGAAAGAATGTAGATTTTTTTCATGTCAAATGTATTTTAGGATTACGCAATATATTAATATTCTTTGAGTCAGATATAAAATTAGATTGAATAATCTGCTCTTCGATAAATCAATTTCACCAACCCTGATTCGTATTGATTTAGCTCTTTTAATTCGACACTAATTCCATTCTTAATTCCAGAAAATAATCTTATCCCATTCCCGAGTATGATTGGAATTATTGAAATAATGTATTCATCTATCAGATTCTCTTCCATTAATTGTCTCACAACTTCAGATCCCCCATCGCAATAAATATCCTTTCCTTGGCCCAATTTTAACTCTTGAATCAAGGATTTTATATTTCCGCTGTAGGATCTTACTCCTTCATCATCTATCTCTTGACCCGTAATTACATAACAATCCATGACCTTTGCCATAGGAAAATCTCCCCCTGTGTGCTTCTTAACAATTTCAAAAGTTCGACGTCCAACAATGTATGCATCTGAGCGCTCTATCATACCATTGTAACCGTAATCTTCGCCTTCTTTTGCCACAAGTGATAACCAGGAGAGATCGTCATTTTCACGTGCAATAAATCCATCCAGACTCATTGAAATGTACAATACTACTTTTCTTTCATTCATCTGTTGAAAATACAAAATATTAGACCTTTGAATGATTTCAAAATAATTTCATCTTTACACCTCACACCCTTAATAGATCATATTTTTAAGACATGGATAAATTAGTAACGATAACAGTCGAGTTAAACACGACAATTGATAAAGCATGGGACTTCTGGACTAATCCAGAACATATTGTTCATTGGAACTTTGCATCAGAGGACTGGCATTGCCCTTCAGCAGTAAATGATACTAAAGAAGAAGGTAAGTTTTCCTGGAGAATGGAGGCCAAGGATGGAAGTTTCGGTTTCGATTTTATGGGAGTTTATACGAAAGTGGTTCCTCAAAAACTACTTCAATACGACCTTGGAGACGGTAGACCTGTTTCAGTTCAATTTGAGCAAATAGATGACAAGATCATAGTCTCAGAAACCTTCCAGGGTGAAGACATTAATACGCTTGAAAGACAACGAGAAGGTTGGCAATGCATATTGAATAACTACAAGTCGTACGTCGAAAAATAAAACAAAAAAGCCCCGAAATGAATCAGGGCTAATCTACTTTTAACGGGTGGAAGCCCCGTCATTAGTGTGATAAGAAGAAAAAAGCCTCAACATTTCTGATGAGGCTCTTAGTACTCGAGGCGGGACTTGAACCCGCACGCCCAAAAAGAGCACAGGATTTTAAGTCCGGCGTGTCTACCAATTCCACCACTCGAGCAAATATCCACCGGACTGGTGGATAATAAAAAATCCTTATTACTAAGGACTTTTGTGGTTTGGCGAGCGAGAAACGGGATTCGAACCCGCGACCCCAACCTTGGCAAGGTTGTGCTCTACCAACTGAGCTATTCTCGCTTATTCTCTAAGCTACATCGTTTTGTAGCGGGGGACAAATGTAAAAAGTATTTCTAAAAAATCAATGCAGAACTCTTTTTTTTTATCCTCCTGTCAATTTCTTGATTTCGTTTAATTTCATCAAGGCTTCCACGGGAGTAAGGGTATTAATGTCAATACTTACTAATTCTTCTCTGATTTGTTCAAGTACCGGATCGTTCAACTGGAAAAAACTCAATTGCATTGCAGTGTCGTTCGAATCGTTCAGTAATTGCTGCTTTTTAGCTTTTCCTTTTCTCTCAGCACCACCGGTCATCTGGTGTTCTTTTTCCAGCTCCTTTAAAATAGATTCGGCCCTTTTTAAAACCTCAACTGGCATTCCCGCAAGCTTGGCCACGTGTATACCAAAAGAGTGATTACTCCCTCCTTCTACCAATTTCCGCATGAACAAGATCTGGGTACCAACTTCCTTCACAGAAACATTGAAATTCTTGATCCTCTTGAACTGATTTGTCATTTCATTCAATTCATGGTAGTGCGTCGCAAAAAGTGTCTTTGCCTTTGCTTTTGGAAATTCATGTAAATATTCAGCAATAGACCAGGCAATCGAAATACCATCATAGGTGCTGGTGCCTCTACCTATCTCATCTAATAAAATTAGACTTCGATCAGATAAATTATTCAGAATACTTGCTGTTTCATTCATTTCCACCATGAAGGTTGATTCTCCCGACGATATATTATCGGAAGCTCCTACTCTGGTAAATATCTTGTCCAGAATTCCCAATTCTGCAGATGCCGCCGGAACGAACGATCCCATTTGCGCCATGAGACAGATCAAGGCTGTTTGCCTCAAGATGGCACTTTTACCACTCATGTTTGGTCCGGTGATCATGATGATCTGTTGATCCTCTCTGTTCAGGCTTAGATCATTGGAAACATATTCTTCACCGATCTTCATTTGTCTTTCGATCACTGGATGCCTCCCATCTTTTATGTCGATGGAATATCCTTGGTTCACAGTTGGCCTGTTGTAATTGTTTTCAATTGCTATAGTCGCAAATGAGCATAAACAATCTGTTTGAGCCAACAGAAACGCATTATGCTGGATCGGTTGAATGTAATCAGCCATACTCAAAACAAGATCTTGATACAACCGTGATTCAATTGCGTGGATACTATCTTCTGCATTCAAGATCTTAGACTCATAGATCTTAAGCTCTTCTGTAATGTATCTTTCAGCATTGACAAGCGTTTGCTTTCTGATCCATTCTTCAGGCACTTTGTCCTTGTGTGTATTTCTTACTTCGAGGTAATAACCGAAAACATTATTGAATGCCACTTTCAAGCTTGGGATACCTGTCTTCTCGGATTCCCTGTTTTGAAGGTCCTCCAGGTATTCCTTCCCATTTCGAAGAATCTTTCTCAATTCATCCAACTCTTCATTTGCTCCTCCTTTGATCACGTCCCCCTTTCCAATCTGAACAGCAGGATCATCAGCAATCGTGCTGGAGATCATTTCGATCAGTTTATCACAAGGATTCAACTGATCGACTATCTTTTTGAGTAATGGGCTTTTACTACCCGACAACAGATCCTTGATCGGTTTGAGCTGCTCAAGGGTGCGTTTTAGCTGAACGACTTCTCTGGGATTGATCTTCCCAACGGCAACCTTTGAAATTAATCGTTCAATATCACCAATGTTCTTAAATCGCTCGATCAACTCATGTCTAATTTCATGATCCTCTTTCAAGGATTGAACAGCATTCAATCGTTCATTAATCGGATTCTGGTCTTTCAGTGGCATCAGGATCCACCTCTTCATCATTCTGCCCCCCATCGGCGTTTTTGTGTCATCCATAACATCCGCCAAAGTTTTGGCATTTTCATGAGGTGATGAGATCAACTCCAGGTTCCTGATCGTAAATCTGTCCAGCCAGACAAAACGCTCCTCTTCGATCCTCGATAAGGAGCGAATATGACCAAGGTTGTTGTGCTGATTTTCGGACAAATAATGTAAAATCGCTCCAGCGGCGATTATTCCACAATCTAGGTTTTCTACCCCAAAACCCTTCAGTGATCTTGTTCCAAAATGATTATTGAGTGATTCATTGGCATATTCAGGATTAAAGATCCAGTCTTCCATTCTGAACGTGAAATACTTTTCACCAAACCACTCGCGATAATCTCCGGAATGATTCTTTGAATAGATGATCTCCGAAGGTTCAAATCCCTGGATCAGCTTATCAATATGCTCCTTGTTGCCTTGTGCCAATAAAAACTCACCGGTAGATACATCCAGAAATGATACACCAAAGTCCTTCTTGTTAAAATGAAGGGCGCACAAAAAATTGTTTTTCTTTTGATCCAGAACCTGATCATTAAACGACACTCCTGGAGACAACAGCTCAGTTACTCCCCTCTTTACGATCGTTTTGGTCATCTTTGGGTCCTCAAGTTGATCACATATAGCAACTCGTTGACCTGCTCTTACCAATTTCGGCAAATAGGTATCAAGCGAATGATGAGGGAAACCTGCCAATTCAAGTTTCGATCCTCCGTTATTTCGATTGGTCAGAACAATACCCAGAATTCGAGCAGTAATGATCGCATCCTCACCGAAAGTTTCATAAAAATCACCTACACGGAAGAGTAGCAAAGCCTGTGGGTGCTTGGCTTTGATCTGATTATATTGCTTCATCAGTGGAGTCTCGCTCGCACTTTTTTCTTCCTTAACCTTACTCAAACCGGGTTCTTTTTCTGAATTTTGCCCTAAAGGTAGAATCCATGCTCGAGGGAACAAAAATTCCAAGTAGCATCTTTTCAACAATATGAACAGAAAGCTAAAATTGTGGGAATTAAACCGTGTGTCTGAAGAAGAATTCAAACAACAGGAAAAATATCCCCTTCGCGTTATTCTTAACGATATCAGATCTTTAAATAATATCGGATCATTTTTCAGAACGGCGGATGCATTCAATGTTGAAAAGATCTATCTGTGTGGAATTACTGCCAATCCACCACATCGCGACATCCAGAAAACAGCCCTCGGCGCAACCGAAACCGTCGAATGGGAATACCGTCAGTCCATTCTGGAACTTATCAAAGATTTAAAGCAAGAAGGTTATGTAATCTGCAGTATAGAGCAAGCTGAAAAAACTGTGCATCTGGACAAGATCAGTGATTTGGAAGGAGAAAAATTTGCGCTGATCTATGGAAATGAGGTAAATGGAGTTGAGCAGGAGGCCATTGACCTATCTGACCATATCATTGAAATCCCTCAATTCGGAACGAAACACAGCTTGAATGTCTCTGTTTGCGCTGGAGTAGTTCTCTGGGAGTTTTCCAAAAGGTACTTTCCGGAAGACCGATAAAACTGTGTTGAACAAACACAGTACTGCTTTGTTACTGAAATTATCTTTCTTAGTGAAGATATAGTTAACTTTGCACCCGATTAATTCATCATACAGCATGATCAAAACAGATATCATTATTATTGGCGCAGGTCCAGTCGGACTTTTTACAGTATTTGAAGCAGGTTTGTTAAAGCTTCATTGTCATCTGATCGATTCTTTGCCGCAGCCCGGTGGACAATGTTCAGAGATCTATCCAAAAAAACCGATTTATGATATCCCTGGTTTTCCAAGTGTGTTGGCTGGTGAATTGATCGATAATCTTATGGAACAAGCTGCTCCATTCAAACCCGGCTTTACTTTAGGAGAGGCAGCTGTGAGCATCGACAAAACGGAAGACAATCTATTCATTGTTACCACAGTTAAAGGAACTCAGCATCAGGCGCCAATCGTAATGATCGCTGGTGGGTTGGGGGTATTTGAACCGAGAAAACCACCTATTGATAATATCGTGGATTACGAAGATAGAGGTGTTGAATACATCATCAAGGATCCTGAATTTTACAGAGGTAAAAGATGTGTGATCGCCGGTGGAGGAGATTCAGCACTGGACTGGTCGATCTTCCTAACTGAAAAGAATATCGCTAGCGAAGTTGTACTTGTACATAGAAGCAGCTCGTTTAGAGGACATCTGGATTCTGTTCAGAAGGTGATTGACCTGGCTGATCAAGGAAAGATCAGATTAATAACCGAAGCCGAAGTGACATCAATTACCGGAAATGGAAAAGTGGAAGGAGTTGTTGTTACACATCAGAAAGATGGAGAAATGAATGTTGCATGTGATCATTTTATTCCATTATTCGGATTAAAACCTACTCTTGGACCGATTGCAGACTGGGGACTTGAGATCGAAAAGAATGCCATCAAAGTTGATACACTTGATTATTCGACCAATATTCCAGGGATATATGCCATTGGCGACGTTAACACGTATGAGAACAAACTGAAGCTGATCCTTTGCGGTTTTCACGAAGGTACTCTGGCAGTTCAATCGGCGTTTGCAAGAATTCACCCAGATAAAAAGAACATCCTGAAGTACACCACCGTGAACGGAGTGCAAGGATTCTGATTCTTATGAAAAGTATAAGCGTTCGTGAACTAAAAGACATGTTCGATCAGCATGAAGACTTCTTGTTGATCGATGTCAGAGAACCTTTCGAAGCGGAAGAAGCATCAATGAATGGCGTGCTCATTCCACTGGGAGAATTGGAGTCAAGAGTTAATGAAATCCCAAAAGACAAAAAGGTAATTGTTCATTGCCGGTCAGGAGCAAGAAGTGCGAATGCGATCGGTTTCTTGGAACAGCGATACGGATTTACTAACTTGTACAACCTAAGCGGAGGAATTCTAGCGTGGGCAAGTGAGATCGATCCGTCAATGGATCCATTTTAAGAATGAACAGAAAAACCATTAATGCAGTTGTTGTGCTTGGGATCATTTCCCTTACAAGTATCCTCTTTATTCAGATCACCTGGATCAGGAAAACTGTAGCTATCCAACAGAAGAACATTTCTATTCAGGAACGGGAAGACAGTCTGAACCAAGTGCAATTCAATGAAGACGTGCATCTGGCATTGAAGAATGTCCTTGAGGATATTGCCGTTACAAGTGGAGATAGTTCTGATCTTTATGGAGCCGTGAAACAATTAGACGACATCTCTTTTACGGTTGATATTAATGAGGAGCTTCACCCGTTCTATCTGGAAACTTTATTGAAGAGAGAATTCTATGCTCAAAATGTGCGTCAGGATTTTCAATACGGGATCTATGATTGCTTCACGGATTCGATCGTATTCGGGAATTTGATCAAGTTTACCGGAGATAGTATTTACGCAACGATCAAGGATACTGTACCGGAACAGACCTACGCAAATCTGAAATGGAAAAATGACGGTCATTATTTCACCGTTTTCTTTCCAGGCGCAACAAGCTCACAGATCGAAGCCGATAGCTCGAGTATGTCTCCATGGATCTATGTTTCGATCATTTTCATTCTCATCTTGCTTTTTTTTGGTTTTTCTTTGAATATCATCATCCGACAGAAAAGATTATCAGAAATCAAAACAGATTTCATAAACAACATGACGCACGAGCTCAAGACTCCAATTTCTACGATAGGGCTTTCGAGTGAGATGTTGATGAAAACAAGTGCAGAAGATGGGGACAAGATCAAGCGCTACGCAAGTATTATTTACAAGGAAAATAAACGACTTGAAAATCAAGTCGAGCGGGTATTGAACGTCGCAAAACTCGACAAAGAAAAGCTTGTTCTGAAAAAGGAACTCCTCGATGTTCACGAACTGATCGAAGAAGCAAAAGATAATTTTGAATTCAACCAGCTGGAGAATGGTGGAAAAATCAGCCTTGAATTGAATGCCAGCACTGGAGAGATTAATGCTGACACCGTTCACGTTACAAATGTCATTTACAACCTTCTGGATAATGCGGTAAAATATTGTGATCAAGCTCCAGAAGTTGTGGTCAGTACCAGAAATGACAAAAAAGGGCTCACTATAGAGGTTTCAGATAACGGAATCGGTATGAAACGTGAAGATCTAAAAATGATCTTTGACAAGTTTTACAGAGTACCTACTGGGAACCTTCACAATGTGAAAGGATTTGGGTTAGGACTTTATTATGTGAAGCTGATCGTTGAGGCGCACGAAGGGAAAATAGAGGTTCGAAGTGTGGTTGGAAAAGGAACAACCTTTATCCTTTGGTTTCCCTATTGATCATTTAACTTTTTCCAGCATTGCACTTGGTTGAGGGAACAATCCGTCTCTGGAGATTTGTTTACCTCGTTTGTAAATTACAATTCTCTCTCCAGCAACTCTTCCTGGAATTGTACAATCCAAAACAAAATACTTCTGTGCTTCAAAAAGAACTTTATACGTGCCTTCCAAGTGATAGCGACCAACATCAAAGACCACATTCTTTTCGTCGATCGAAATTCTCATGGATGTTTTTTCGACATCCACAAGGTCTTCACCAGTATCAAGCTTGAACGAGTTTACTGGTCCCTCATAGTTGCCAAAATATCTTTTCTTCAGGTCGATCGGTTTTTGAGCCACGCCAAGAAAAGAAATCGAAAAGAAGACTAAAAGAAACAAGCATCTCATAATCCAAATATACAAAGAATGTCTAATCCTTAAGAGTTCCTAATCCTTTGTCAAAAGAAAGATGCTTAACTTTGAAGAGATGAAAAACAGGAATCTGATCCACTTCATAGTGTTGTTATCTGTAGCTGCACTGGCTTTCTTTCAAGTGGTTTTTTTCGTCCATCCCCCGAAATACGATATGGTCGATTGTTTCTACCCGTGGAGATTTCATGTGGGAGAATGTTTTCAAAATGGGGTCTTTCCATTCTGGAATCCTTATCAGGACCTCGGATATCCTGCTCATGCAGACCCTTCTTCAGGAGTCTGGTATCCAGCGGTTTGGATCATTGGTTCAACATTAGGTTATAATCTATATACCATCGCACTGGAATTCTTTATTCATGTATTAGCGGCTGGGTGGGGAACGAAACTCCTTGCAGAAAAGTTAGGCTTCTCGTCAAAAGCGACATTGATCGCAGCGCTCTCTTTCATGCTTAGTGGCATATTCGTAGGCAATGCACAGCATCTACCTTATGTGATCGGTGCCGCCTGGCTACCCTATGTAATTACCTATTACTTCAAGATCATCGATGATGGAAACTGGAAGGATGCAGTCTTTGGTGCCTTTTTCCTGTTCCTAATGATCACTGGCGGCTATCCTGCATTCGTGATCATTCTTTTTTACTTTTTTCTATTTCTCTTCGGTTACATCCTTCAAAAAAAGATGAGAGAAAAGGAATGGATGTATGTTAAAACCTTTTTACGTAACAACATCATCTTTGGCAGTGTTGCACTCGTGTTATCTGGTGGAATGATTCTTACAATCGTTCAGGTGAGTCCGTACCTTAGTCGTCTGAATGACTTTACCCTGGAAAAAGCACTTTTCTCTCCGTTTGGTTTTAAGGCGTTTTTATCATTTACAAATCCTTTTGCAACAGTTCGATTCCCTGAGTTTTTCAATGGAGACATCTCCATGATCAATGGTTATTTCGGGATTATTCTATTGTCATTTTTGCCTTTGGGTTTCTTTGAAAGAAGAACTCCAAAACTGAACTGGTTGATGGTATTGGCCATCGTGTCTCTCACGTCGGCAGTGGGTGCAGATCTTCCTGTTCGTGAATGGCTCTTTAAGTATGTCCCACTGATGGATCTTTTCCGATTCCCGTCTGTATTCAGATTGTTTACCATCCTGGGATTCGTTTTGTGGGGGGCACACGCCATCGACAGTTGGGAGAAAGCAGGATCGATTATCAAACACAGAGTATTCTTGTTTGCCATTTCAATCTTAATCGGAGCTCAGTTATATTTCATCATCAAAGGATTCACTGCTGACGTAGAACTTGGAAAATTTATTGCTCAACTATTTACCGCCTCTTCTGATTCTGTGATGACCCAACATTTGTGGTTACAAGGCCTCATTCAGTTTTTCCTACTGGCATCTGTAATCACCATCTATCTGCTCAAAAAGGATACAAAAGTGAAGATTGCGATGGTCAGTGTTTTGATCGCACTAGATCTCATTATTGCGGCTCAACTTAATGGTCCATACACCGGATATTATTCTGAATTGAGTTACAAAGAGGCTTTTCAGAGAACGGCAGAATTACCTAAAGGATTTCCAAAATTGAAAGAAATAACGATCGAGGAAGCCGGAAAACTGCCTTCTCCCGGCCAACCTTATTGGCAAAATCTTCAGGATTTTTTAAAGCAACCCTCTGCAGAAGGCTTCAACTCCTTTTGCTTTGGCAACTATGAAAAACTGGAAAGTCAGACACCTTATCTCTTTTCTACGATTCAAAAGAACAAGCTTTACATGCTCACCAGTGAGTTCTTTCCTGAAGATGACATGACATTAAAAAATCAGGATAGCAGTTTCATGCCAGGAGAGGTGTTTTTAAATTCAAAGGACATCTATTTTATTAAAGAGAAACTAAAACACGACTCACTCGATTGGATCCGACTTGACAACTATACTGCAAATGAATTCTCATTTGAGTGTGAATCCAAATCATCTCAGCTCTTAGTCCTGCATCAGCAATATTACGACGGGTGGAAAGTAAACGTAAATGATAAAGAAGAAACTCTTTTGATCGCTGACGCTAATTTCATGGCAGTCCAAATCCCAAAAGGAAAATCGAAAGTGGTATTCACCTATAAAAACACCCCGGTTTTGATCGGATTTTTTGTAAGTCTATTGCTTACAATTGCAATTGGAATCCTTGCGCTTTACAATCGATTTGTCGATCAAAGACGTTCATAAAAAGGCTAAATTCTTGAAAACTTCATAAAAAAGCAGCTGTTGATTTTCGTAAATTCGAAGTCGCCAAACAGACAATATCAATGAAGCAATATCACGACCTTTTAAAGCACATTTTAGACAAAGGAACACGAAAAGAAGACAGAACCGGAACCGGAACGATCTCAACTTTCGGTTATCAAATGAGATTTGATCTTTCGGAAGGATTTCCGGTAGTTACTACCAAGAAATTACACCTTCGCTCGATCATCATCGAATTGTTATGGTTTCTTCAAGGGGATACCAACATTAAGTACTTAAAAGAAAATAACGTTTCGATCTGGGATGAATGGGCAGACGAAAATGGAAACCTTGGTCCCGTTTATGGTCACCAATGGAGAAGCTGGCCAGATGGAAAAGGCGGAACTATCGATCAGATCACAAAGCTGGTTCATTCATTGAAGAATAACCCTGATTCAAGAAGACATATTGTTTCTGCCTGGAACGTAGCAGATGTGGATAACATGGCATTACCTCCTTGTCATACCCTGTTTCAGTTTTATGTGGCGGATGGAAAATTGAGCTGTCAGTTGTATCAAAGAAGTGCGGATACATTCTTGGGAGTTCCTTTCAACATTGCTTCTTATGCTTTACTTACAATGATGTTAGCGCAGGTATGTGATCTTGAGCCTGGTGAATTCGTTCACACTTTTGGCGATGCTCATATCTACAGTAATCACCTTGAACAAGTAGAGCTTCAGTTGTCACGTGATTTCAGACCATTGCCAACAATGAAGATCAATCCAAACGTCAAGGATATTTTCGGATTCAAATACGAAGATTTCGAATTGGTCGGATATGATCCACATCCCCATATTAAAGGTGCAGTAGCTGTCTAAAAGACAGTTGAGCATAAAAAGAATCGCCGATGATAGTGAAACTGATCGTAGCCATGGACCTCGAAAGAGGAATCGGAAAAAACAATGACCTCATGTGGCATTTACCTGCCGACATGAAGTTTTTTAAAGAAACTACTACTGGTCATGTTGTGGTAATGGGCAGAAAAAACTGGGATTCAATTCCGGAAAGATTCAGACCGCTACCGAACAGGGAAAATATTGTCCTCACAAGAAATACTGATTTCTCAGCTGATGGAGCTAAAGTTTTTCACTCCCTTGAAGATTGTTTATCCTTTTACAATGGGGAAGATCAAACCGTTTTTATCATTGGTGGAGGAGAGATCTATCGTCTGGCTTTGGAACTTGAATGTGTCGATGAAATGATGATAACTCACGTGAACGCAGTATATGGGGCAGATACCTTCTTTCCTGAATTCGATGAAAATAACTGGACCATACACCAAGTTCTGAATTGGGAAAAGGACGAAAAAAATGAAGCTCCCTTTACCATAAAAAGATATCTTAAAAAGTGATCCTTTGTATAGCTGAGAAACCATCTGTTGCGAAAGACATCGCAGAAGTTCTGGGGGCCAAGTCAAGAAAAGACGGCTACTGGGAAGGCAATGGTTATTGGATCAGCTGGACATTCGGACATCTTTGCACTCTCAAAGAACCTCACGATTATAACGAACGTTGGAAATACTGGAGACTGGAAGATCTACCTATCATTCCACCCTCTTTCGGAATTAAAGTAGTAGATGATGCTGGGGTTCAGAAACAATTCAAGTGCATTGAAAATCTAGTTCAGCAATGTGAAGTGGTAATCAACTGTGGGGATGCAGGTCAAGAAGGAGAATTGATCCAGAGATGGGTGTTGCTTAAGGCCAAATGTCAAAAACCTGTAAAACGTTTATGGATCTCTTCACTGACGGAAGAAGCGATCAGAGAAGGTTTTGAAAAATTAAAAGAGTCTAAGCAATACGATAATCTATATGCCGCCGGCTCAGCAAGAGCTATTGGCGATTGGTTACTGGGAATAAACGCTACAAGGGCCTTTACCGCGAAATTCGGAAGAGGAAAAGCGACGCTTTCGATCGGAAGGGTGCAGACACCTACTTTGGCAATGATCGTCCAGCGTCAAAAGGAGATCAACGCATTTACCTCATCTGAGTACTGGGAGCTAAAGACCATTTATCGAGAAACAGAATTCCTTTGCCAGATCGACCGACTTTCTTCCGAGGAAAAGGCAAACAAAGGACTCGAGTACCTAAAACAGCATGAATTTGAAGTAACCACCTTCGAACAAAAAGAAGGTAAAGAAGGAAATCCTAGGCTATTCGATCTTACTTCCCTGCAGGTCGAAGCCAATAGGAAATATGGCTTTTCAGCTGATGAAACGCTTAAATATGTTCAGAGTCTCTACGAAAAAAAGATCGTTACATACCCCCGTGTAGATACAACATATCTTTCTGAAGACATTTACCCTAAAGTAGAGGGGATTTTACGGGGCATGAAGTACTATTCAAAGCTGATCGAACCTCTACTGCAGGCGCCTATACCAAAGTCAAAAGCAGTTTTTGACGATAAAAAAGTAACCGACCACCACGCGATCATCCCGACAGGAGTCAATCCAAGCGGAATAAGTCCTGTTGAGAATCAAGTATACGACCTGATCGCCAGAAGATTCATAGGTGTTTTTTATCCAGAGTGTAAAGTGAGCAATACGACTGTTATAGGATTGGTCGACAAACTCGAATTCAAGGCGACAGGAAAACAGATCCTTGAACCAGGTTGGCGGGTCGTGTTTGAAGATCAAGGATCTAAAACGAAGGATCAGTCTGCTTCTGAGGAAAAAATCTTACCTACGTTTACTGAAGGAGAAAAAGGTCCACATGAACCCTTTGTGCACAAAGGAAAAACATCACCTCCAAAACCTTATACCGAAGCTACTCTGTTGAGAGCTATGGAAACTGCAGGAAAGCAGGTTGATGATGAGGAAATGCGCGAGTTGATGAAGGATAATGGTATCGGACGACCATCCACCAGAGCTAATATTATCGAGACGCTTTTCCGCAGGAAGTATATCGAAAAGCAGCGAAAGAATATCATCGCCACACAAACCGGAATGGACCTTATTGACACGATCCAGAATGATCTGCTTAAAAGTCCAGAGCTTACAGGACAGTGGGAGCGAAAGTTACGACTGATCGAGAAAGGAGAGTATCAACCGGATGTTTTTAAGCAGGAGCTATACGGCATGGTCAGAGAAGTGACAGATCAAGTGATATTTAATACACATGCTCGTATCCAAGTCGAACCTGTCGCAGTTCAAACTGTTAAGAAAACCAGAGCGCCGAGGACACCAAAAGAGAAGCCATCCTTGGAAAGCATCGATTGTCCAAAATGCAAATCAGCCAAACTTATCAAAGGAAAAACAGCCGTGGGTTGCTCTAACTTCAAAGAATGTGGTTTTAAAATTCCATTTGAAATTCTTGGAAAAAAATTGACTGAATCACAATTACTGGATCTTATTCAAAAAGGAAAGACAGGGGTAATTAAGGGATTCGTTGTTCCTGGATCTTCAGGCCCAAGAGATTCGAAACTCTTACTAGACGGTAGTTTCAACGTGAGTTTAGGATAAAATCCTGTTCCCTTTTTTTATCGTTCCATTATAGTGTTTTTCATATAAAGTTCACTAATGCATAATTTACTTATGTATTTATGTTACTTTAGCATAAAGTTGTATTATGTATTCATCAGAATTGATCAAAGGCACTTTAAAAACGATCATTTTAAAGTTGCTTACGGAGAATGAAAAAATGTATGGTTACGAACTTACCCAAAAGGTAAAGGACATGACCGGAGGTAAGATCCAGCTGACAGAAGGCGCATTGTATCCTACATTGCATGCACTGCAAAATCAGGGGATACTTACCACTGAGGTTGTTAATGTAGGGAACCGTCTCAGGAAATACTATGCCATCACTCCCAGCGGCCGAGAGATCGCTTCTGAAAAGGTGAATGAGTTCACAGATTTCATCGCAACGATGATCACTCTCCTGGATCTGAAACCAAATCTTGGATAACATGATTGTTCTTAGCGAAGAACAAGTGCAGTATATCCTCGAGGACCTTGAACAGAAAGGGATCGAACTGGAAGAACTTAGGCTCAGCCTGCTTGACCATATCTGTTGTGTTCTGGAAGAGGAACTGAATGATCCAACAAAATTTCAGGATCATTATAGAAAAGTACTGCCTCGTTTCTTCAAACGTGAGCTTCGTGAAATCCAGGAAGAAACAGAATTATTAATGCGATTTAAAAATTATTACGCCATGAAAAGAACAATGATCATCAGCGCCGGATTTACGGCATTCACATTCGTAACGGGAGCACTATTTAAAATCATGCATTGGCCAGGTGCCTCTGTAATGATACTCCTTTCGATCGTAACCCTCTGTTTTATATTTCTGCCGATTCTATTTATTTTCAAAACCAAAGAGACGAATTCTACAAGAGAAAAAATTACACTTGGAGTTGCCACTGTATTTGGAATTGTGATCTCTCTCGCAACGCTATTCAAGATCATGCATTGGCCAGGTGCAAATATCATGTGGTTGTCGTCGCTTGGTTTCCTTTTCTTTATTTTTCTTCCACTTTTCTTTTTCAGTGGGATTAGAAAGAAAGAAACCAAATTAAACACGATCATATCTTCTGTCTTGATCCTGGTGGCCATAGGATTGCTATTCGGACTAACTCAGCTTAGGAGCAGCAAATGGACCGATTTTCAAGAGAACCAAACAGATGTTCAATTGATTCAACTGACTGAGCTGGCAGACCTGCATGCGACCGACACAATGCCGGCTTCAGATGAATTAAAAAGAAAAGCAAACGAATTGATCAATCAGATCAGAGAATTAAAAAAAGGACTCATCCTAAATATAAATAACGGTGAGCAAGCAGAAGTTTCAGACTTATTGAGAGACCTTGGTAAGGAGGTCAATCAAACAAACCGTTTCTTTTTCCTCGAAAGTGGTAAATCGCGTCCACGCTTGATCGAATTGAAGGAAAACGTTAAAAGTCTGTATTCAATGCTTTCTACTCCAATGCAAGAAAAAGCATCAGGTCTTAACACGGAAAACAGGAAAAAATACAATGATTCCCTCGAAGAATTAATTTCCTGGGAAGAAGACATGTTTTCATATGTCACCTTCTCCAATGCACTGCGAAAACTCAATCAATTAGAATTGGCAATACGGTTTTGTATTGAATAAAAAAATCTATCGAATAAACGCCTCCAAACGGGGGCTTTTTTTATTAACTTTAGTTTTCATTTTTAAGAAATGAATCAATGAAATTTGGGTTCCCTTTTATATTGCTTTCCGTTTCTATCGCCTTCTCTTTTTTCAATTTCATGGAAAAAGAACCAAAGAAAATGGAGGACCAAAAAGAAAAGATCCTATTTATTGGAAACAGTTATACTTACCGAAACAAGGGAGTCGATCAACACCTTTCTGATCTGATTGGAAATGGGGAAAAGCCGAAAGATCACTACATCACCAGAGCGGCAAAAGGCAAATACCATCTTTCGATCCATTTGAATGATAGCGATACAAGGTCTCAATTTAGTAGCGAGTTGTGGGACAAGGTCATCTTACAAGAATTTAGCTCAGGTCCTATTTTCAAACCTGCGGAGTTTTTCGAGAATGGTAAACGTTGGGCGCTGGAGATTAGAAAAAAAAATCCGGAAGGTCAGATCTATCTTTTTGCAACATGGAAATACAAAGAGGTAGATGGCATGGAAGAAGCATTGCACCAACAATATGTTCGACTTGGCCGGATGATCAATGCGGAAGTTATTCCGGTAGGAAAGCTTTGGAAACATCTTGAGAATAAGATCAATTTATACGATGGTGACAACGCTCATCCAAATCGAAAAGGAACATTTGCCACGGCATGTCTATTCTATGAGTATTTCAAAAATTCAGATGTGAGGAATACGAAAGATTCTGACCAATTCCTGGATAAGGATATTCAGCGGAAAATCAAACAGCTGGTTCATTCATTCAAAGAATCTTATTCCTCTCAAAAATAATTTGTACTCTTTGATCGTTCTATTGGAAATACGCCTGCTATGAAACGACTGATCTTTCTGTTCTTTTTAGCATTTTCGTCTACCTTGTTTTCTCAACAACGAATCGGAGTGGAAATAGGAACAAGGTTCGAAAACCTGAACTTCACCGTCCATTATCAAAAGGTATTCAAAGAAAAATTCATCTGGTCAGCAGGTATTTTTGGTGGATCCTACGGTAGTACATATGTGGAATATGATACCTCAATTCTGTACGCGGGAAACAGAGTAGATTCGCCTTATTACAATGTAGATAAAGATTTCCAAGACACTTCGGGTAACTACCATCTGATCACTTATGATAACACTGGGCGATCGATTGGAGTTCAATTAGGACTAGGATATTATCATGAGTTCAGCGTCGTACACGGAATTCGTTTTAATCTTAATGCGAAAATTGGATTAACTAGTGTCGAAACTAGTGCCTGGTATCATTCAATTACCAATTATGGTAATGTCAGAATGTTAAGGTACAATACGCACCTTACAAGTTGCGTGTCCCCAGAATTGTATCACACCATTCGGATTGGAGGTCGCTCAACATTTTACTATGGGATTCGACTACCTTATTACTTCAGCCTTGACATAGATAATTTTGATCCTCAGGTGGATAAAGATCTCTTCTATGGTTTAGAACCTGAATTGGCAGTTGGTGTTACTTGGCAAATCGGAAAATGTGATTAATGGCACTGTCTTTGCCTCCCAAAGGCATGAGATTTCTTTTTCTTATAGTGCCTCTTTATCTTTTAAATTCATGTAATTCAATTAACGAAAAAGTTGATTCTACGACTAATGAAACCTCCATATTTGATCATACCGAACAATCATACAATACAGAACCCAATCAAATTTCAACAAAAAAACTTCCTGGCTATGTAAGCCCAGATAGTAGTTGGAGCGTATCACTCACGATTGAAGAAGTAAACCTGACAGAATTTATAATCCACCATAAAGACGGAGAAATTAACACCACTGAGCTAAAAGTTCCTAATGATCTAATCGGTGAAGTCGATTTCACAACAGTAAAATGGACAAAATCTGGTAACATGCTACTTCCTAATGTTGGAGGCACATCCGATGGATATTATGAACTCACGATCGATAAAAAGGGCATTTACAAATACACAAAAAGAATATTGGAAGTATTGACGGAGGATCAAGTTATTATTATGGATCCTCAGGTTAATAATAAACCCATTCCTTCAATCAATGCTTCGTATTCGCAAAAAAATAATTTAACAACATTCAATTATTCCCATAGTTATAGTGATACATCTATTGGTTGCAGTAATAATGAGCACTCTTTTTCTTTTGATATAAAAACAAGTGAACCAAATTTTGAGTTGACGGGCGATCAGCTTAAGAACATTAATTTCAAATACTATCTATCGGGTGGGTTATTATTTCAAGACTCAAAAGATATCCTTGACGGGTACATCAGTGGTAAAAAAAATCCAGATAACAGTTGGACAGTTCATGTGAAGGCTATTTTCACAGTATCTCAAGTTCCTGTTCAATCGGAAGAAAATTTAACACGAACGATTGATCAGAAAGCCACCTACCTTCCTTAATTAGGTCTTTTCGTCAGAATTAATACAACCCGCAAAACAGATTTGTCCTATCTTTGCCTTTTCAAAATCAGATGGCAGATACTCGATACAATCTTCGTGGTGTTTCAGCAGGCAAGGAAGACGTCCACAATGCAATTAAAAATGTTGACAAGGGTCTTTTTCCGAAGGCATTTTGTAAGATCGTTCCGGATCATTTAACCGGAGATGATCAATATTGCATTGTCATGCATGCAGATGGAGCGGGTACAAAATCTTCTCTTGCTTACATGTACTGGAAAAAAACAGGAGACATTTCTGTTTGGAAAGGAATTGCTCAAGATGCGCTGATCATGAACATCGATGATCTACTGTGTGTTGGAGCAACAGATAACATCCTTCTATCGTCAACCATCGGACGAAACAAAAACCTTGTTCCCGGAGAAGTGATCTCTGCCATCATCAACGGTACGGAAGAATTACTAGGCACCTTGAGAGAACAAGGAATTGGGATCTATTCAACTGGAGGAGAAACTGCAGATGTCGGTGATCTTGTGCGTACAATTATCGTTGATTCAACGGTTGTTTGCAGAATGAAAAAAGAAGATGTGATTTCTAACCATACCATCCAGGGTGGTGATGTCATCGTCGGACTCGCATCATTTGGTCAGGCAACCTATGAGACTGAATACAATGGTGGAATGGGGTCTAATGGATTGACTTCAGCGAGACACGACGTTTTTGACCATTCATTGGCGGTTGAATTCCCTGAAAGCTTCGACCCTTCTGTCCCTGAGGAGCTCGTGTATTCCGGTTCGAAAAAATTGACTGATCAGATCGAAAATAGTCCGATCGATGCAGGTAAATTGGTACTTTCTCCGACAAGAACTTATGCACCTGTAATTAAAAAGATCCTTGACGAACACAGAAAAAATATCCATGGAATGGTTCATTGTTCAGGAGGTGCACAAACGAAAGTATTGCATTTCGTGGACGATGTTCATGTGATCAAAGACAATTTGTTTCCGGTTCCACCTCTATTCAAATTGATCCAGGAAGAATCAAATACAGAATGGAGTGAGATGTACAAGGTATTTAACATGGGTCACCGCATGGAAATCTATGTTTCTCCTGAGTTAGCGGAAAAGATCATAGCCATTTCAAAATCCTTCAACATCGATGCTCAAATCGTCGGAAGAGTTGAAACCAATCAAGGTAAAAAATTAACCATCCGTTCTCCTTATGGGGAATTTACTTACAACTGAATCCAATGACTGATCTGCTAAAAAAACTTGAAGCAATTCATTTTCGCTTTGTGGAGGTCGGTAAAATGATTGTCGATCCGGATATTATTTCGGACATGACACGTTATGTGAAGTTAAATAAGGAGTATAAGGATCTTGAAGAGATCGATGGTGTTTATAAAGAATACAAGAACCTCCTCGGGAATATAGAAAGTGCCCGTGCTCTACTTGAAACTGAAACCGACCCTGAAATGAGGGAAATGGCCAAGTCTGAGATCGAAGAACTTGAGTCAAGAAGGCCGATAATGGAAGAGGATATCAAACTATTATTGATCCCGAAAGATCCTGAAGATGACAAGAATGCCATATTGGAATTACGTGCCGGTACAGGTGGTGATGAGGCATGTATCTTCGTTGAAGACTGCTTTAGGATGTATACCATGTTCTTTAAAGAGCTGGGCTGGCAGTACGAAGTGATCAACTCGTCTGAAGGTTCTGTAAAAGGATATAAAGAAATCGCAATAGAAGTTACAGGAGCAGGTGTCTATGGAATGCTAAAGTTTGAATCCGGGGTGCACCGTGTACAAAGGGTTCCTGAGACGGAGTCACAAGGACGAGTGCATACATCCGCGATAACTGTAGCCGTGTTGCCTGAAGCAGAAGAAGTTGACTTCGAGCTGGACATGAACGATGTTAGAAAAGACACCTTTAGGGCGTCAGGTGCGGGTGGTCAGCATATCAACAAGACAGAATCTGCCATACGATTGACCCATATTCCAACAGGTCTTGTTGTTGAATGTCAGGATGGACGTTCGCAGCACAAAAACCTGGAAAAAGCTATTTCTGTTTTGCGTTCAAGACTTTATCAAATGGAGCTTGACCGCGTCCACAGTGAAAGAGCGGCTCAGCGAAAAACACTTGTATCAACCGGAGACCGATCTGCAAAGATCAGAACTTACAACTATCCTCAGGGAAGGATCACCGATCATAGGATCAACAAGACCATCTACAATTTGAGCTCATTCATGAACGGAGATATTTCCGAAATGATCGATGCATTGAAACTTGCGGAGAACGCTGAAAAACTAAAAGGACAAGAGGCAATCATATGACAAGGCAACAACTCATTGATCAGATCAGAATAAAGAGATCATTTTTATGTGTCGGCTTGGATACAGATCTTTCAAAAATCCCAGCTCATTTATTGGATACTGAGGATCCAATTTTTGAATTCAACAAAGCCATCATTGATGCAACCAAGGATTATGCTGTTGCTTACAAACCAAATATCGCATTCTACGAATGCTATGGTCCAAAAGGATGGGAATCACTGAAAAAAACCATCGATTATATTCCGAAAGATATCTTCACTATCGCAGACGCGAAAAGAGGCGATATCGGGAATACTTCAACATACTACGCAAAGGCATTTTTTGATTACCTAAACTGCGATTCAGTAACTGTCGCACCATATATGGGTGAAGACAGTGTTACACCATTCCTTGAATTCGAAAATAAATGGGTAATCCTGCTTGCCCTTACTTCAAATAAGGGAGCACTTGACTTTCAGATGATTCGCGATGAAAAAGGCGAAGAACTATTCAAGCATGTTCTTAAAAAATCCACTGACTGGGGAACAAAAGATAATCTAATGTTCGTTGTCGGTGCAACAAGAGCAGAAGGCATTGGAGAGGTTAGAAATTTAGTGCCCGATCATTTTTTCCTCGTACCGGGAGTCGGAGCTCAAGGAGGTTCTCTGGAGGATGTCTGCCAGTACGGATGGAATATAGACTGTGGTCTTCTTGTGAACTCTTCACGAGGGATAATTTACGCATCCTCGGGTAAGGATTTCGCAGAAATCGCTGCTCTGGAGGCTCAGAAATTGCGAAATCAAATGGCTGTAATTCTGGATCAGAAGAATTTCTAAAACAAGTTGTTACTTTTTGGATCCATTGAATTTTATTCAAAATTAGATCCATGAAATTTGTCTTCGTTTTTGCGCTTTCATTCCTAGGTCTGCACTCGTGCTATTCAGCAACTTCAAAGAAATACCCTCCTGATTCGCTGGCCATTTCTCTGGATGAAGGGAATGATTCAATCCCCATTTTTGAACGTATTCGAGAGCACACTGCAGAATTGAATGATTTCCTAAAAACTCATCGGGAATACCAAGAGCAGTTCGCTTTTTTGATCGATATGCGCATCCATTCAGGCACTAAACGTTTTTTCGTTGTTGATCTTAAATCAGGGGAAATCATTAAAAAGGGGCTGACTACACATGGTAGTGGTTCAGAAGCTACTTCATCCGACAGTTTGATCTTTAGTAATATCCCGAACAGCTACTGCTCTTCTCTTGGTATTTACAAGATCGGAAGTGCATACTTTGGAAATTTCGGGAGAAGCTATAAGTTACACGGACTAGAACCAACAAATAACAAGGCATTTGAAAGAGCTGTGGTGCTACACAGATACTCCTGTGTACCTGATGATGAACAATCATATCCTATATGTAATAGTCTAGGATGTCCAATGCTCTCCGAGAATTTTTTCCCAGAAATAGATGAAATGATCAAAGGTTCTTCAAAACCTATTTTAATGGAGATCTATTATTGATTGACTTGGAATTCTGAATTTCTTTTCCTATTTTTCTTTCATCAATCGATTAACAATGAAAGGAATACGAATTTTTCAGCGTTTGATTTTTATCATTCTTATTGCAGTAAATTCATTTGTCTTCATGTCCATGAAAGATGTAGCATTGAGCGATAACCTACTCTATACTTCTTCAATGGTTTTGCTGTCTGTAATTATTCTACTGCTACTTTCATCGTTACGTAAAAGGTCGAAGAAAACAATGGTTCAAAACCGCTGAGTACCACGAAATTTGTATCTTCACATACCTTAAATAAACGGAATGAAAATATTTTTCCTTGGATTGGCTGTTTTCGCTATATCCCTATCCTCGATCGCACAAAATGTCTTTACCCCTGAGCTTCTGTGGAAACTAAAAAGATTATCCGGCGGGACCATTTCTCCAGATGGTACGAAGGTCCTTTATTCATTGCGAACTTTTGACATGGATGCCAATAAAGGGAATACCGATCTTTTCCTAATTGATCTTAAAACAGCTTCACAGTCACAGATCACTAACACCCCTTTCTCGGAAATGGAGGCTCAATGGGGCAGGAACAACATGGTCTGGTTCATGACCGCAGAAACCGGTGGTATTCAGATTTATAAAATGGACGTGACAGGAGCCAATAAAACAATGGTTTCCTCTTTCAGTTCGGATGTAGAGATTGAGGGATTTAAACTTTCAAATGATGAAAATCAATTGATCACTATTCAGGCAATTAAAACCAAAAATACCGCACAAGACAAATACGCTGATCTTCCAAAAGCGAATGCTAGGATCGAGGACGATCTGATGTACAGACACTGGGATCATTTTGATGATTACAAATCAAGACATTTGTTCCTTCATCCCGTGCGTTCAGAAAACAATAAAACCATCGTTGATCCGATAGGGAAAGACATCCTTTTGAATGAGCCTTATGATGGGATCTTACCTCCATTTGGAGGCGCTGAACAATTCACGTTTTCGATTGACGGCAAAAAGATCATCTATACTTCTAAGAAAAAGAAAGGGATCGAGTTTGCAAGAAGTACGAACAGTGATCTATACAGCTACGACATAGAAACAGGTGCGACAACGAATCTCACTCCTGACAATAAGGGTTATGATAACAATCCTTCCTTTTCTTCAAAAGGAATCATGGCTTGGACGGCTATGCAAAGAGATGGGTTTGAAGCCGATAAAAATAACCTGATGATCAGAGGCGTGGACGGAAAAGATGTCAATCTTACTGCTGGCATCGATGTTACAGTTGGATCGTATTTGTGGAATACGGACGGTTCAAAAATCTATTTTATTGCCCCAATCAATGGTACAGAACAGATCTTTGAAGTGACCATATCAAATGGTAAAATCAGGCAGCTAACCAAAGGACAATACGATCATGTATCCATGTCTATTTATGGAGATGTTTTAGTTGTGGGAAGACAATCAATGATTGCCCCTACAGATCTATTTAAAATAACTGTCAAAAAAGGTGTTGAAACCAGATTAACAAATGTCAATGAGGATTTACTGAAAGATGTTGTCCTACCAACAGTTGAAGAGACCTGGGTAACGACAACTGATGGTAAAAAGATGCTTGTTTGGATGGTTCAGCCACCAAATATGGATAAAACCAAAAAACATCCTGCCCTGCTTTATTGTCAAGGCGGACCTCAAAGCGCATTGAGTCAGTTCTTCTCTTACCGATGGAATCTTGCACTAATGGCGTCACAGGGATATGTCGTAATTGCACCTAACAGAAGAGGCTTGCCTGGATTCGGTCAGGAATGGAATGATGCCATCTCTAAAGACTGGGGTGGACAAGCCATGCAAGATTATCTCACGGCAACAGATGAAGCAGCTAAACTGTCATATGTCGACAAAGACAGAATTGGCGCAGTTGGGGCCTCTTATGGAGGGTATTCAGTCTACATGCTGGCTGGAATTCACGAGAACAGATTCAAAACATTCATCTCACATTGCGGTCTTTTCAACCTTGAAAGCTGGTATGGAACAACCGAAGAATTGTTCTTTGCCGACTGGGATCAAGGAGGCCCTTATTGGTTGGATGTTAATAAGGAAAACTACGAAAAATTCAGTCCTCACAGATACGTACAGAACTGGAATACACCGATCATGGTCATTCATGGCGGAATGGACTTCAGAGTGCCTGAAAGTGAGGGTATGCAAGCATTTCAAGCTGCAAAACTTCTTGGTTTGAAAAGTAAGTATCTGTATTTCCCAACAGAAGGACACTGGGTCATGAGTCCACAAAATGGATTGCTTTGGCAAAGAGAATTTTTTGAATGGCTTTCTAATGACCTGAAACCCTAAGGTTCTCCTTTATTTTGATTACTTTTGTAGCCTTCAATCGGAAGTAAATGTGGCAATCCATCGCTAATATTATTCTTAGAAATCGATTTTTTATCATTGGGGTGATTACTTTGATGACCGTTTTCTTTGGGTATTATGCAATCACTGCATTAAAGCTGGAAAATAAACATGGGATCATACTTCCAAAAGATTCCAGTACGACAAGAAATTATACGAAGTTCAAAGAAATGTTCGGCGAAGACGGTGCTACGCTTGTTATCGCGATTCAAACCGATTCACTGTATACTGAACAAAATTTCTTAAAGTGGAAAGAGTTAGGTGATTCCATTCTCACATTCGATGGTGTTGAATCGATCATTTCAGAAGCAACCCTTTTTACCATAAAGAATAATATTGAAGAGAATAAATTTGAATCTCAGCGAATATTTTCGGATGTAACCTATCAGGAAAAATCGATCAAGGAGATCAAGGAAGAGATCCGACGAAATCCTATTTACAATCACATGTTATACAATGACACAACCAATGTATCATTAATGATGGTTGCTATTGAGGAGCGATTTTTATCCGATCAAAAGAAGTGGAACGTCGTTGCTGATATTGAAAATCTTGCCAGTTCTTACAAACCTTATTTCGGAGAATTCCATTTTGCCGGTCTACCGCATTTACGTGTACAGATCGCGAAGAGAATTCAGGGAGAGATGTTTGTTTTCATTGGACTTTCTTTCCTGGTTACTTCGATCCTTCTTTATCTTTTCTTCAGATCGTTCAGAGTTGTTCTGATCTGTGGATCAGTGGTGATCATTGCCGTAATCTGGGCAATGGGAAGTATGGCCTTCTTTGGCTATCACCTGACCATTTTGATGGCCTTGATCCCGCCTTTGATGATCGTGATTGGAATACCAAACTGTATTTTCCTGCTCACTAAATTCCATCAGGAGGTTAAAGATCATGGCAATAAACTGAAGGCTCTTTCTCGAGTGATCCAAAAAATTGGACTAGCAACATTTTTGACGAATTTTACTACGGCTGTAGGTTTCTTGACCTTCGCTTTCACGGGTTCTGATAAGTTGATCGAATTTGGCCAGACTGCTGCGTTGAATATTATTATGGTGTTCTTCTTATCGATATGTTTGCTTCCTATTTTTGCTTCATTCTCAAAAGCTCCAAAGCAAAGACATCTTAAGCATCTGGACAGACGAATGGCTTCCGGACTGATCGAAACACTGGTTTTCATTACCAGTAAAAAGCGAACATGGGTTTATGTTGTATCCGCAGTCATTGCGGTTGTTTGTTTTATGGGTCTTTATCAGATCAAAGCGACAGGGAATCTTACCGGCGATCTTCCTGAAGGCGACAAGATCCTAACTGATGTTCAATTCATTGAAAAGAACTTTGGAGGAGCAATACCTTTCGAAGTAATGATCAATTACAAGGAAAGAGGTCGATTAATGAAAAGGTCTTCCCTTGAAAAGATCGAACAGGTTCAAGGTGTTTTCAAAGAAGATTCACTTTTTTCAAAAAGTCTGTCCGTCGTTGATTTCATTAAGGTAATCAACATGGCGTACTACGGAAATGACCCTGATCGTTATACCCTGATCTCCAATCGAGACAAATCAAGATTGAAGAAGTATCTGGACAATTTCAATATGACCAATGCGAATGGTGGTGGTGTTACAGCAAAGGAACTTGTTGATACTAGTAATACAACGTTGCGTGTAAGATGCCAAATGAAAGACCTTGGTTCATATGAGATCGCAGATAAAGTAAAAACCATTCGCTATCGCATTGATACGATCATGAACCCTGAAAAACCGGATCTTGAAAAGTATTTCAAGAAGGTATCGAAAGGGAACTTAACTTATGTTGATTCGATACTTGAACGTAATCCGGCAATCTATAATAGCCTTACGGCTGTTATCGCGAATGGGAATGAAGATCTGCAGTTCAAATTCGATAGTGACCCCGAACTCGTAAAGAGCTATTATCAAAAAGAAAACTTCAGTGATCAGCTTCGCACTGCCATAGACAAAGAATACTATGATATTACCTTAACAGGGACTTCTGTGGTTGCCTCAGAAGGAACACAGTATCTTGTACAGAACCTGATCACCAGTTTGATGTTTGCTGTTTTGATCATTGGTGTTTTGATGGCATTGTTATTCAGAAGCTGGCGAATGGTTGTTATTTCAATGATCCCGAACATGCTTCCTCTACTATTTACCGGAGGTATCATGGGGTGGTTCGGTATCCCGTTGAAACCATCTACCCTTTTGGTTTTCTCCATCGCATTTGGTATTTCGGTGGATGATACGATCCATTATCTGGCGAAATACAGGCAAGAATTGAAAAGTAAGCAATGGGATCTCAAACAATGTGTGATCCTTGCACTTCGAGAATCGGGACTTGGTATGTTCTATACCTCGATCATTCTGTTCTGTGGATTCTCGGTATTCACTTTCTCGCAATTTGGAGGAACTCAGGCGTTAGGATTACTTGTTTCAATTACACTACTTTTTGCAATGATCACTAACCTGTTATTGCTACCATCCTTGTTACTATCACTTGAAAAGATCATCACCACAAAATCCTTTGAAGAACCTTACTTCGAAGCATACAATGAAGAAAGCGAGATCGACTGGAGCGAACTCGAGTTTGGCGATGACGAAAACTAATTAACCTGACCTCATGAAAGGAATTATATTAGCTGGCGGCTCCGGCACCCGTTTACATCCTTTAACGCTTGCTGTTTCCAAACAATTGATGCCCATCTATGATAAGCCGATGATCTATTATCCGCTGAGTATCTTGATGAGCGCAGGTATCAGAGAAATCTTGATCATATCTACTCCACATGACCTTCCTCATTTTGAAAAACTACTTGGTGATGGAAGTCAATTGGGATGTGAATTCACTTATGCATTGCAGGAAGTTCCTAACGGACTGGCACAAGCATTTGTAATCGGGGAAGAGTTTATCGGCAAAGAAAAAGTGGCTCTGATCCTTGGAGACAATATCTTTTATGGCGTAGGAATGAATCACCTACTTCGGGAGAATAATCATCCGGATGGAGGAGTTGTATATGCCTATCACGTTAGCGATCCTGAACGATATGGGGTTGTAGAGTTCGATGAGGAAATGAATGCAGTTTCCATTGAAGAAAAACCGAAGAATCCAAAATCAAATTACGCTGTTCCCGGTTTGTATTTTTACGACAATAGCGTTGTTGATATTGCTAAGAATTTAAAACCATCAGCGCGTGGAGAATACGAGATCACTGATGTAAATGCAGAGTATCTTCGTCAAGGGAAACTTAAAGTAGCCGTGCTTGACAGAGGAACTGCATGGTTGGATACCGGTACATTTACTTCTTTAATGCAGGCTGGTCAATTTGTTCAGGTGATCGAAGAGCGTCAAGGTTTGAAGATCGGTTGTATTGAAGAGATCGCATACAGGAATGGGTTCATTAATGCACAGCAATTGAAACAAATTGCCCAACCGCTTGTTAAAAGTGGATACGGCAACTATTTGATGAATCTGATCAAAAAATAATGAAAGAACTTAGCGCATACACGGAACTGATCGAAAAGGAAATTGAAGCGATCGATCTTCCACTCAGTCCGGACAATTTGTATGCTCCGCTAAGATACTTCATGGCACTAGGCGGTAAACGCTTACGTCCTGTGCTAACCCTTTTAGGCGCTGAACTTTTCGGACTTGAAAAAGTGAAGGTGATCAAAGCAGCAACTGCAATTGAAGTCTTTCACAATTTCACATTGATCCATGATGACATTATGGACGAGGCTCCTCTTCGACGAGGTAAAGCTACGGTTCATGAAAAGTGGAATCAAAACATTGGGATCCTGTCTGGTGATGTACTTTTTGTGAAGGCCTATCAATTGATCTGTCAGCAGGGTAGTGAACATTTGGCTGAGCTCATGGAGCTGTTCAACAGAACCGCAATAGAAGTATGTGAGGGACAACAAATGGATATGGATTTTGAATCCAGGTCAGATGTTACCGAGGAGGAATACATCGAAATGATCCGTTTGAAAACTTCGGTGTTACTTGGTTGTGCATTAGAATTGGGAGCTATTCTTGCCAATGCTTCCGAACAAGACAGGAAATTGATCTATGATTTTGGTCAACATATCGGCATCGCTTTTCAGATCAAAGACGACATCCTGGATCTCTATGCTGACCCTGAAAAGTTTGGAAAGCAAGTGGGAGGAGATGTCATTTCAAATAAAAAGACATTGTTAAATCTAAAGGGTATCGCCTTAGCGGATCTCTCGCAAAAGGAGGTTTTAAAGCAATTGAGTACTCTTGACGATCTTGAGCTAAAAGTAACTCGTACAAAAGAATTATATGAGATCACCGGAGCTCGTTTAGCCTGCGAGGCCGAAATGCAAAGACATTATCAATTCGCTATGACTGCCCTTGATCAGATCAGCGTCAATGATTCACAGAAAATGATGCTCAAAGGACTTGCTGCTTACCTGATGGAAAGAGAGGTGTAAAACACTTCTATTTATACTCCGGATATAAAGTAAGTAAACCCTCCTCACTGGCAGCACAGATTCCACGATCAGTAATAATCGCTGTGACCAATCTTGACGGAGTAACGTCAAAACCATAGTTGCTCGCAGGAGTCGTTTCAGGACAGATCAAAACCGGTTGGATTTCTCCCGAAGGACCTTTACCGATCATATAGCGCACCTCATCCTGATTTCTCTCTTCGATCGGAATTTCTTTTAATCCATCTCTGATCGACATATCAAGTGTGGTTGATGGTAAAGCTACATAAAATGGAATCCCATTATCGTTCGCAGCCAAAGCCTTCAGATAAGTTCCAATTTTGTTGGCTACATCCCCATTTCTCGTAGTACGATCTGTTCCCACAATGACCATGTCAACCATGCCATGTTGCATTAAATGTCCACCGGCATTATCTACGATCAAGGTATGTGGAACACCGTGACGAGTCAGCTCATAGGCCGTCAAATTAGATCCCTGGTTGCGCGGTCTGGTTTCATCCACCCAAACGTGCACCTTGATGCCTTTCTCCATCGCCTGATAGATCGGCGAAGTGATTGTACCCCATTCGATACAACCCAGCATTCCGGCATTGCAATGCGTAAGGATATTTACAACCTCTCCGCTTTTACGCTTGGAGAGCTCTTCAATGATTGGTAAACCATGAACACCAATCATGCGACATGTTTCAACATCATCCTCAACTATCGAATTGGCAGTATTCCATGCCGTCTCCAGAAAATTTCCATCGCAATTGTCCAATGCCTCTCTCATACGATCTAGCGCCCAGAACAAATTAACTGCAGTTGGACGAGAAGCACGTAAAGCAGAGAAGGCCTCATCCAGAAAGGATCCATCCAATTCATCCTCGATCATTTCGCGAACAGCGAGATAAATCCCATATGCTGCAGTCGCTCCGATCAGTGGTGCGCCTCTTACGGTCATATCTTTGATCGCCTCTTCTGCTTCATCATACGTCTCCAGCTTCACTGTAATGAATTCATGCGGCAACTTGCGCTGATCAATCACTTCTAAATATCGATCCTCTGTTGTCCAGATGGTTCTGAATTTTGCCATTGCTTTAGTTTGCTTTTGTAATTTCTGAAAAGTCATTCACATGATCCGGCCATCTAACTTCTGTACCTGGACGAGTCAATTGGATGGTATGCATTCCTGAAGCATTTGCAGCTTCCAATTCTTCAATGATATCCGATAGAAAGAGCATTTCGTTCGGTGCATATCCCAATTCTTTAGCGATCTTCGGATAGGTTTCAGTTTCTCTTTTCCCGCCTGTATTGGTGTCAAAATAAGCAACGAAATAAGGAGTCAGATCACCAGCTTCACTGTACCCAAAGATCAATTTCTGAGCAGCTACCGAGCCCGATGAAAACACACCCATTTCAATTCCTTGATTTTTCCAGGACTCCAAAGCAGGTTGAACATCTGGATACACATGACCCTTTATTTCTCCTGACTTATATCCTTCATCCCAAAGAATTCCCTGAAGAGCTTTTAATGGAGTGATCTTTCGATCCTCCTCACTCCAGCGATAAAGGGTATTGATTATATCATCAACGGAATTCAGTTTTTTCTTTTCCAGTGAAGCAGCTAGTTCCACAGTTTGCTTGAATGCCTTTTGAACTTCTGGCAAATTCACCATTCCTTTTAATTTCCCGATGTTCTTTCTGAAGTAAGGGAAAAGAATATCATATACAAACTTCACAGAAGTTGTTGTACCTTCGATATCTGTAAGAATGAATTTTATTCCACTAGAATGCATGGGTCAAAGATATCCATTTCTAAAATTTGAACGGCATAAATATGAGGTTTTGCAGATCATATAGCGTTATTATGAGACATTATTTGAACAGGTTTTTCTTTTTCGTGTTGATTTCATTTTATTTAACACCATTTATCGCACAATCTCAATCTGAAAGCAAAGGCTCACTCATGGGGACTCAATTTGGTCTTCAGTTCAATATTGACTCTCCTTTTAAAGATGCTATGCCATACATGGAGACCTCTGCGAATCTTGGATTCTCCATCGCCCAAAGTCCGGTGATTGGCTCACCTTTTTACATTGAATTTAAGGCGCTATGGGGAAATTACGCTTCTGAAAATAGTACTGGTATTTATTATTATAAAAACGGATATTGGTACCCAGCAGACGCTACTTATAAAAGCGGATATCAAAAATACCTACTCGGAACTAAGATCATGGCTGGAAAAGATTTCAGGACACTTCGCTTTTTTGGGACGCCTCAGCTTGGAATTTTAAGAATGCGAACAAAAACAGATGTGAAATACTGGGATGGAACAGTAAACTGGAACGATCAAAACGATGACGGTTCAGAACATGCGTATCGTACTTCTCAAAAACAAACCGGGTTTGTGTATGGTGGTGAAGCTGGTCTTGAGATCTCTCTTCAGCGTCTATTTAAAAAGGAATCCGAAAAAAACAGGTATCGTTTACTATTGTCAGGTTCTTTTCTAGCAGGCTTCAAGCCGTTCAATTATATGAATGTGGATCAGGAGTTATTATCCTATGAAGAAATGAACGATAATTTGGATCAACTAGCTCAATACACGGACATCAGTCATCCGAATACAGACGAATATAAATTTACAAAAACCTATACGAGCCCCTTACGACTTTGGGGGGTCAATGTAGCATACATTATTTGTCTTTAATTCGGAACACGAAAATCCTCAAATTTCAATTCAATTCGGGAGTCCGTGTAATGCGGAACCCATCCACTCATATCAATAAAGATTCGGATTGCTTTCACGAAAGGATAACTTTCTCCAGCATCGAACCAGTGCTTTGTTCCTGCGGGAACAGAGATCAGATCACCTTTCTGACAAAGTAAATTGAATACCGGTTCGTTTTCCAGATTAAACCAAAACAACCCTTGTCCATCTACAAAGAAACGGATCTCATCCTCAGAGTGCGTATGCTCAGCGAGGAACTTGGCACGGATCGCATCATAATTTTCCGTCAACTTATTGATCGAAATAACATCAGCTGTTTGATAACCTCCTTGATCCATAAAAGGTTTCAGGTCTTTTTCATAGGCCTTCAAGATCTCTTCCTGTGTTGCCGTATCATCAAAAACAACGTCGCATGTCCACTGGTCGAAATAAACGCCACGTTCATTAAAGAAAGACCTGATCTCAGCAGGATCTCTCAATTCAATATTCTTTTCCGGGATTGATAAAATTGCCATTTTTTGATTATTTCGAATTCAACATCCATTCACATTGACAAAGGTACTCAAGGGTCTCAAGATGCCTTTTGGCCTCAAAAAGATTTCTTCCCCAGGCATAGGTGCCGTGCTTACGGATAATGAAGGCATAATGGGCTAATAGATCTTTGTTCTCTTTCATGACCGCTGCAAAATCATTCATGTTTTGCGTATTGTCGAAAATGGGGATTTGCACAATAGCTTCATGAGTGGTCTGACCTTCAAATCCCTTCTGAACCTCGTATCCTTTAAACGAAACTCTTGCCGATTGAACTGCAGAGATCAAGACCGGATAGACGGAATGACTATGAAGGATTACCTTTGTTTCTGGGAACAACTCATACAAGACACAATGGATCAATGTTTCTGCCGAAGGCTTAACACCTATGAAGTCTCCGGTGGCCATTCCTTCATTGTTTACGGTAATGAAATCGGAAGAAGTAAATTTTGATTTGTCTACTCCCGACCTAGACACCCATATGATTCCTTGATCATCCTTGAAAGAGTAGTTCGTTGATGTGGCCGGTGACCAACCTTTATCATTGTACAATCTGATCGTTTCAGCGATCTGTTCTTTTAATTCTGCATTTTGCATGTCACAAAGTTAAATGAAAAAACGCGTTCCCCTGCAGTGGAACGCGTTTTACAACAATAAAACAAATCTTACGACCTGTTTGGGGAGCCCTATTTTGCAAGCTCTTCCTTGACAAGAGCCGCTATTAATTTTCCATCCGCTTTGCCAGCCAATTTTCCAGACAAGACACCCATCACTTTCCCCATCTCTTGAGGACCGGATGCTCCTGTTTGTTGAATTGCAGCTTTTACTTCTGCTCTGACTTCATCCTCAGACAACATCTTCGGCAAATAAGCTTCGATCACCTGAGCTTGGGACAATTCTTCCGATGCGAGATCTTCTCTGCCTTGCTGCTTGTACAACTCATAGGTTTCCATACGTTGCTTGTGTAGTTTCATACAGATCTTCATGGCAGTCTCATCTGAAACATCACCAGCACCAGAGGTTGCTTCCAATAATAACTTCGACTTGATATCTCTTAATGCAGCCAGCTTTTCTTTTTCTTTCGCCAGCATTGCATTTTTAATATCCGTATTGATCTTCTCTGTGAAACTCATTAGTCTACGTTATCGTGAAGGAAGTTATTGTTACGTAAAGAAGTAGAATCACCATCATCAGATAAACCGAAGCGGCTATAGTTTTCTGTTGAACTTGGATTAGACATGTTCAACTGAACGTTTCTTCTCACAAAAGCAGGCTCATTTTCAAATTCAGTGATCCCTTCCGCTTTTTTCAATTTAGAAGTATACTCCTGGATCTTTGAAAGTCTTTCCTGTGTAATTCTTTGCTGCTCCTCCGGCGACAATACCTGACGAGTTGGCTCGTTTGACGCAGTTGGTGTTGAGAAATCATCTTCCAACATATGTCTCACTACGTTCTCTTTATCCGGCTCTGAAGTTGCTGTTGGTGTATTCGAAACTTCCCAGTCAAAACTGATCTCTTTCTGAGGCTCAGGCTCAACAGTAGTTGAAGATTCAAAAGTAGAAGGTGTAGACTGAACTGTTTCAGTTTTTACTTCATCCACCGTTTTGATAAATGGCTCATCCATCGGTGCCTTGATCTCTGTAGCAGCCTCAAATGTATTCACCTGTGTCGGTGTAGAAAGAGGTGCCTTGATCTCGCTTTTCAACTCGTCTTCCAACGATCTAACCTTGCGCTCAGGAGCCTTTTCACCACCCGTGATCGGACTTGATTTAAAACCAGTCGCGATCAAAGTAACACTCAATTTATCGCCTAATGTTGGATCATATCCATGTCCCCAGATCACATCTGCAGTTGAACCTGCCTCGTCCTGAATGTAATCAGTGATCGTTGTGATCTCATCCATCAATACTTCCTTATCTCCATAAGTAATGTTCAACAATACATATTGAGCACCACTGATATCGTTATCGTTCAATAGCGGAGAAGAAAGTGCTTCCTGAACAGCATCCATTGCTCTGTTCTCTCCTTCAGCCTGAGCACTACCCATGATAGCTACTCCACTGTTCTTCATTACCGTATTCACGTCATTGAAATCGACATTGATCGCACCAGTAACCGAGATCACTTCTGCAATTCCTTTTGCCGCAGTACTCAATACATTATCTGCCATGGCAAATGCCTGACCGATCGAAAGATTTCCTGTAATTTCTCTAAGACGCTCATTATTGATCACCAAAAGTGTATCAACACTTTCACGCAATCTTTCCAATCCGTCCTGTGCTTGCTGACGACGCTTTCTACCTTCAAAATCAAAAGGAACTGTGACAATCCCCACTGTCAAAACTCCTAATTCTTTTGCGACTTGAGCGATAACCGGTGCAGCACCTGTTCCGGTACCTCCACCCATTCCGGCAGTAACGAATACCATTTTCGTATCCTTACTTAACAAATTCTTGATCTCATCAATGTTTTCAACCGCAGCGTTCATTCCGATCTCAGGAATAGCTCCAGCTCCACGTCCTTCTGTTAATGTTGGACCTAATTGAATTTTGTAAGGTACCGGAGAAATATCCAGTGCCTGACGGTCTGTGTTACAAACAATGAAGTCAACCCCTACGATACCTTGATCGTACATGTGGTTCACTGCATTGCTTCCTCCCCCACCAACACCGATCACCTTAATGATCGAATTGGTATCTTTTGGCAAATCAAACTCCATAAATCGTGTTTTTTTATTGTTGTTATTGTTGTTTTGAATCTTAAATATCATCCTCGAAGATCTCCTTACTCTTCTTGATGATGGTTTCAAAGAAGGATCCTTTATCTTTCTTTGAGTGTGTTTTTACAGCTCCTGCCTGAGGTTCCTGCTTTGCACCTGCTTTATCCAAAGATTCAAAGCCTTTCATCACAAGTCCGATACCCGTTGAAAACATTGGGCTGGTCAGGTTCTCAATATGATTGTTATTTGCAAGGTGCTCGTTCGGGTAACCGATTCTGGTATCCATTCCGGTAATGAATTCGAACAATTGAGAAATATGCTTCAATTGAGCTCCTCCACCTGTTACGACGATTCCGCCGATCAATTTCTTACTGTATCCTGAATTGATGATCTCGTAATGCACAAGCTCTACGATCTCTTCCATTCTAGCCTGAATAATGCTCGAAAGATTTCTTAGCGTGATCTCCTTGTTCGGACGACCCTGTAGTGTAGGAATACAAACCACTTCATTTTCCTGACTTTCAGAAGCAAGCGCTGATCCAAACTTCGTCTTTAATGCCTCAGCATGACGCTTCATAATCGAACATCCTTCCTTAATATCTTCAGTGATCACATTACCTCCGAACGGAATCACCGCCGTATGACGAATAATTCCTTCATGGAAGATCGCTACATCAGTAGTACCACCACCGATATCTACCAATACTACACCGGCTTCCTTCTCTTCATCCGACAAAACAGCTTCTGCTGAAGCGATCGGCTCAAGGATGATCTCTTTTACTTCAAGTCCGGCTTTGTGCACACACTTGTGGATGTTCAATACGGCTCCAACGTGTCCGGTAATAATATGGAAGTTCGCCTCAAGACGTCTTCCTGCCATCCCGATCGGATCCTTTATTCCTTGCTCATTGTCAACGATGTACTCCTGAGGAAGCACGGTAATGATCTCCTCACCCGGCTGCATCACAAGCTTATACATGTCTTCGATCAACGCGTCAATATCTGTCTGTGAGATCTCATCCTCGAACTTATCTCTGGTATGAATCCCTCTATGCTGTAAACTTTTGATGTGCTGACCAGCAATACCCACATTGACAACGCGGATATTCAACTGTCCTTCCACTCTAGACTGTGCTTCTTCAACAGCCATGCGGATCGATTGTACGGTTTTTTCAATATTCGAAACCATACCCCTCATAACTCCAAGGGATTCGCTTTTACCCATTGAAAGGATCTCGATCTTTCCGTGCTCGTTCTTTCTTCCAACGAAGCAGGCGATCTTTGTCGTACCGATATCTAAACCTACTACAATCTGTGACATATCAATTTTCTATTTCTTCTTTATATCCTTTTCGCTTCTTACCTACGATCTGATCCCCATACTTAAGATCGATCTCTTCATATTTGTCCCATCCTTCATAAGGAATTGCCTCCTCATAAAAGATTTTCAACTTCTCAAATTTTTCCCTGACCTCCTCGTCTGTGCGAGCCGTTCCAAATATGATCTTTTGATCCCCAACCAACGGAACTAGAACAAAATCACCGTTCTTTTTCATGTGAATCTGCCCTATCAAAGATTGCATTAAGGGATCCTTGCAAACATAATTGGAAATCCGATACACATCATCAAGTTTCCTAATAGTTATCAAAGAATCGTTGTTAATAATTTCGGGTACTCCACCGCTGTTTAATCTGTCCGGAATAAACCCCGTAACTACCACAACCCGAGCAGTATGCACCGGACTAACATTCACGATCACACCCTCTTCATCGAGGTAATAACTTTCACCAAATTTGTTAAAGATCCTGGCGATCGGTTTTCGAACATTTATATCAATAGTCCATGTATTTCCAATACCGGAAAACACCCTTACATCTCTCACCTCAGACATCTTTCGGATATAGGACTCGATAGCCGCAACATCCAGCTTGTCGTGTTTTTGCCCTTCTTTGATATACCCTTTGAACTTGAGGCGTGCAAAAAGCTCATCCTCCGTGAGAAATGCATTTTCACCATCTACATGAATCAATATATCCGGTTTTTCAAGTATTTTATTTCCTTGTTCCTGATTCGCCAGGAAAAGCACCACTACGACCCCTACACTAAAAAGAATCCAAGCGCCTATTCTGATCCACTTCTTCATAACAGTCGCTTCGTTAATGGTTCAACAATTCGATCTATGTCTCCCGCTCCAATAGTGAGAATGATCCCTTCTTTACGATTCCCCAGATAATCGATCACCTCCTGAGGATCCAATATCTTTTTATTCTCTGAATAGATCTTTTCAAGCAAGGCATCACTTGTAATTCCAGAGATAGGCTCTTCACGAGCCGGATAAATCGGCATTAGTATTGTCTCATCCAGACGAGAAAGCTCTTGCACAAAACCGTCAAAGAAATCTCTTGTCCTTGAGAATAAATGAGGTTGAAAAACACCTGTGATCTGTTTGTTCGGGTAAAGCATTTTTACACTATCGATCAATGCTTTTAGCTCCGTTGGATGATGAGCATAATCATCTATATAAACCAGCTCATCCTTTCGAACCTTGTACTCGAATCTTCTCTTTACCCCTTTGAATGTTTTCAGTCCATGACGGATCTCTTTTTCGGTCGCTCCAAGAAACAGACTCATGGCAATCACTGCCAATGCATTCTCGGTATTATGAATTCCAGGGATACCCAATTCAACATCCTTCCATTTTTCATTACCTATTGAAACGTCAAATAGGAAATGTCCATTTTCGTAGCGCAATCTTTGCGCCGAAAGATCTGAACTATGATCCTCAACGCCATATCGCTTTTGAGCCCCTTTGGTCGTAAGGTCGAGTTTGCTTTGAAGAACAGTTAATCCTTCAGGATCTACAAGGTCTGCATATAATTGGAAGCCTTCTCTGAAATAAGACGCATCACCGTAAATATCCAGGTGATCAGGATCAGTAGAGGTGATTATAGTTGCAAAAGGTCGTAAGCGAAGAAAGGAACGATCAAATTCATCCGCTTCAATCACGGTGATCTCAGAACTTTGATCTAACACCAGATTGGAATCAAAATTAGAAGCGATCCCTCCAAGAAAAGCATTGCACTTTATGCTTGAAGATGCAAGTACATGGGCAAGCAACGAACTGGTAGTGGTCTTTCCATGTGTTCCTGCAACTCCTATTGCTTTACTGCTTCTTGTGATCAAACCTAAGGCTTCACTTCTCTTGTAAAGTTGTGCATTGATGTGCTGAAAATGAAGCAATTCTCGATGATTCTTTGGGATCGCAGGAGTGTAAACAACGAGAGTTGAACTTATCTCCTGAAATTGTGCATCTACCGATGGACCCCTGTCATCATAATGAACCTGAATTCCTTCTGCTTCCAATTCATGGGTCAAAACAGATGGTGTTTTATCATATCCAGCCACTTTCCATCCAAGATGATGAAAATATCTCGCCAAAGCGGACATCCCAATCCCTCCAATACCGATGAAGTAGGCCTTGTCAAACTGATCGAGCGATATGTCCAGCTTTTTCGAATCCACTATCCAATTATCTTTTCTAATTCATCAACGATCTCTATTGTTGCATTTGATTTACCCAACTTCAGTATTTCGTCCGACAATTTTTTACATCGATCATCATCTTTGATCAATGTTAACGCCGTGTCCATTAAAGTCGTTCTCGCATCCACATCTTTCACAATCAGCGCTGCATCTTTATTGACCAATGCCATCGCATTTTTTGTCTGATGATCTTCGGCCACATTTGGAGACGGAACCAGTATGGTTGGTTTTCCGATCAGACATAATTCCGAAACGGAAATGGCTCCTGCCCTC
>CALCCB010000152.1 GCA_937899625.1 uncultured Bacteroidota bacterium | reverse complement strand
CTCTGGGAGCCTGTCTGCATGGCGAGCCTCACGACGCTGGCCGGACCTTCGCCGGCGTTGCTCTTTTCCGCCCCGCGTCGCGTCGCCGTCGACAAGGCCGGCCAGGAAGTCCCCGGAGGCCGCGGCAAGCGTGAGAACCTGACCGTCATGCTGAGCGCCGACGAGCATGCCGAGTTCGCCCTCGACCACGCAATTGTGCTTGTGGGCGTAGTCCACGACCTTTTTGCAGATCTCGATGTTCTTGGTCACGTCAACAATAATATTTACCTGAGCTATTTTGAAATGGCCAGAGTGCATTATTTCAAAGAATTACTCGGGACCGATTGGGACTGGGCTACACATGGAGTGGTATTGGCAAAAAATGAGGTCGAGTATATAAAGCCTGTTTTACTGCATATGGTTCCGGAGATCACGATGAAAACTGAGCATATTGGAACTAAGAGTTTTACCTTATCCTATGAACTTGTTGTAAATGGAACTGTTTTTGCGCGTGGAAGGTCCGTGATGGTATCCTACAATGGCAAAACTCAGCAAAGCATTGAGGTTCCGGAACAGATGAAATTATCTCTTGAAAAATTGAAATGATATGAAAAACCTAAACTGGATCATACTTTCGGTATTAGTGCTGATCTCAAATCTTGTAACAGCACAGATCCCAGAGATCAAAAAGAAAAACTGTTACGATAAAGGCACATCAAACTCGGGCAAACGATTTGCTGAATGGGAATGTGGTAAACTAGCAGGGGTAGTAGATTGTAATGAAAAGCTGACGTATGACGAAGACTCCAAATTGGTGTTGAGTGGAAATATGGGAATGCCCTTTTCAGGAACCTGTGAGACCTGCCACATGAATGGTTTGTTGGAAAGAAGAGTCACTTTCGTTAGTGGAAAGGAACACGGGGTAGATACAACGTACTATAAATCCGGTTGCCCACAGGTTGTTAGGAATCATTTTCAGGGTGAAGAAAACGGTCAGTGGGTATTTTATTTTGATAGTACGCAAGCGATCGCCTGGGAAATGAATTATAGCTATGGCCAGCAGCATGGAAAGCAGATCTGGTTGACAAGGACCGGTGATACTTCCAGAATTGAGTTTTACAATAATGGTTTACTACACGGAACTAAGAAATTGTATTATTCCAAGTCACGTATCGAAAAAGAGATCAATTATGTGAATGGATTGATGGAAGGTGTTTTTAAGCATTACACAATAGAAGGAATACTTCTCGATGAGATCAATTACAAGCAAGGAAAAAAGCACGGAGAGTGCAAATATTATTATGATGACGGGACTCTCCTAAAGACAGAGCACTGGAATATGGACGTTAAGGATGGAGAATTCAAAACATTCTATTACCAAGGGTATGTTCAAACCATGGAGAATTTCAAAAAAGGAATTCCGGAAGGATGGTTTGAAGAAAGATGGCCGGATGACAAGCTAAAGAGACGAGCATTCTACAAAAAGGGAGAGATGATCGAAGAATATAAGTACGACGAACAAGGAACGGAAACCTATGCGTTTGGTGGTCCTCCGGGAGGTGGTACAAGTGAAGATCATATTCCTGGTAAGAAGACCAAAAAGAGGAAAAAAGGAAAGGAACAAGAAAAGGGTGGTCTTATCAAGATCGAATAAAAAAAAGGGACTAGTCCCTTTTTTCGTCTATTGCTGTTAAAAATTCCTTCAGTTTATCGATCGAAACATGATCCATTACCACAATCTTAAACCATTTTGGATCATTATGATTGTCTGGAATTAAGTGATAATGCTCAGCAATTTCGTAATCAACTGAACTGGAATCAATGGTGACAATGTTTGCATGTTTGTCTCTAAAAAACACGAGATTTCTGGATTGTAATTGTTCGCACAACCAATCCGTTCTTTTTTGTAAAACAAAGATCTTTTCCATCCATCCGTATGGGCCGTATTTAGAAAGGATCATCCACACACTTACCGCGTTTGCACCGCTGCGACTTCCTATTAAGGTACAATCATCTCCTTCTACATAGGAGGCTTCTTTGGTTTGAGCAAATTTCATCCAATCTTTTCGTATAAGGAAGATCCCCGTTCCGTAAGGTGCTTGGGCCATTTTGTGAGCATCAATGGTTATGGAAGTGATGTCCGGATTGTTGAAGTTTAGGATATTTTCCTTGTTTGAAAATGGGTAATAGAATCCTCCGTATGCTCCATCGATATGAAGTTTATATGGAAGATCCAATGCGCTGAATAATGACGTGTAATCAGATGGATCATCTACCGAACCAAACATGGTCGTCATCATATTCGCAACCGCAATGATATATTTAGTTCCATTCTCTTTCTTGGCGATAAGGGACGTTTTAAGTTTCTCAGAATCGATTTTTCTTGTGAATTGATCAACTTCTGCTTTTAAGAGCGGAATGTTGAGTAGGTTGGCCGATTTTGCCATGGAATAATGGCTGTCAGCTGAACAAACAAGCAAGATTTCTTCTGGTTTCGCATTGAATTCATACATGTAGTAATTGCGATAGATGCAGATCGCTTCGATATTCGCTTCAGTTCCTCCAGAAGCAACGTAGCCATCAATTTAATTCTCTTTCGATCTAAAAATATCTACTGCACAGATCTCTATGAGATCCTTTTCAATTTTGTGGGTACCGGAAAAAAAACTCTCTGAAGTTCCGAAAGTATGACAACCAATATGATTTGGGTTTTCGACCATCGTACTGAGAAAAGGAGCGTCTCTAGGAAGAGTATTGTCTTTTGGGAAAACCTTATCGTCAAGATAAGAAGCCGGTACACCTAACAGGTTTTTTTCACTATAACTTACGTTACCTTTTAAAGAAGTAAAGACAACATCTTTGATCTCATCATGATTCAGTTTTTTCCAACTCATCTTTTTTTGAGGACAAAACTATCCTCTTCCAAGCGAATAAAAACTGACCATTATCAGTTTTAAAAACCAAAGTCAGAATCCAAAAGCCATTTCACAGCCTTCTCTTTCGACCAGAGTACTTTATAAGGTCTTTTAGGCTTATTGATTCTGTAATAGAAATCAGCGATGATCTTGTGAGCCAGGTTGGAAAGTACAATTGCTGATGCACCCAATGGCGAAATGTCTTCAATTTCATTAGCATGATATCGTGCTTCTTTCGAGATACTCACAAACTCCCCTCCAGTAAAAAGGAATCGATAAAGTTTTCCTTCCGTAAGTTCAAGGTAAATGTTTAGTAATTCGTCTTGCAATTGAACATTGATCACTTCGTTATCCCTGAAGTGGACATGAATATATCAATCATCATAAAGGTGTATCTCAACCTTCGGTTGATCAATTTTGCGGAGTAACATGTAGCTTCCCAAATAGTGGTTGGCCAAATGTAAAAACAAAAATGAAATAATAATGAATCGATGGACTTATTTCAACATAAGTCTAATAAGATCAGTATCTGTCACGATTCCAGCAAGTTGGTCGTTGCGTGTAATGACTACAGAACTGAAGTTTCCGCTCGATAATAATTCCGCTACATCTCTGATTGTCGCGTTTTCGTCAAGGGTAACAGGTTGAGAAGACATGATATCAGAAACCTTCATGGTTTGGTATACCTTTTCATTGTCATCCAAGGTTGAGTAGGATATCGCTCTCATAAAATCAATGAGACTAACCATTCCTACAATTTTGGAGTTTTCAATTACAGGTACGTGGTGATGAAAAGATCTTTTTTCGTAAATATGCTTTAGGTCAACCAAGTGTTGATCTGGATTAACACATTCTACTTCTGTGGTCATTATAGAAGAAACTTTTGCCTGCAAATCCATTTTTACGATTTTAGTCCAGATACCGATAGGTGATCTTAGTCATTTTTTAGTACAGGCAAATATATTAAATTTACCTCACTATCTTAGAAACATGAAAGCGAAAACATTTTTAGAACTATTCACTTTATCTGCCAATCTTTACACCTTGTCTAAGGATACTCAGTTAATGGAAAAGTTAAAAGACTTTACGGAAGACGGAAAAGACAGGATCAATGAATTCATCAAAGAAAAATCCTACGATGAGGATGGGAATGAGATTGAATTTGTAGACAAGTTAGTCCTGAAAATGATTCAGGCGAAGGAAGAGCTTGAGCACAAAATTGGTGAAGTTGTTGCTGACTTTTATGAAAAAGTGAACATAACTCATACAGATAAGATCAAGGAGCTGGAAGAAAAGATAAACCAGTTGAATAAAGACCTGGCCTTGGCTGAAGCGAGGATTAATCACCTTGAAAACAAGGGGTAAACGATGGGTTTATTTGATGGGATAAAAAAGAAGTATCGTTCTTTTGCAAGATACAATCAGATCCTTCGTGTTTTTGTTAAATACGGATTTGAGGACCTTGTTGCCTATATGGTGGAGACAAAGAGGTTTTCTCTTATCAGAAAATTGATACCAAAAACGACCAAGAAGCATGCTGCCATTCACTCGAAGTGGGAAAAGATGCGATTGGTGTGTGAGGAGTTAGGACCAACCTTTGTGAAATTTGGTCAAATTCTAAGTAATCGACCTGACCTTGTTCCGGCGGATCTTATTGAAGAATTGACAAAACTTCAGGATAATGTAACTCCACTTCCAGGAAGCGTTGCTAGGGAAGTGGTAGAGACAGAATTGAAAAAATCAGTAGACGAATTATTCGCGTGGTTCGAGCCTGAGCCTTTTGCATCTGCGTCTATGGCTCAAGTGCATAAAGCGACTTTGAAGACAGGAGAAAAGGTTGCCGTGAAGATTCAACGTCCTGGGATACGAGAAATGATCATTGAAGATATTCAAGTGATGTATACTCTTGCGGATATCTTTGAAAAGAGAATCCCATCTTTGAAAAGTTTTGATCCTCACGGTCTTGTTCAGAATTTTGAAGAGAGCATCATGAAGGAGCTCGATTTTATCAATGAGTCTGTGAACCTCCAGCGTTTTGCAAATAAAATTGAAAAAGATTCAAGTGACAGAACGACGCATGTTCCAATGGTGTACAAATCATTTACCACTGGAAAAGTGTTGACCATGGAATTCATTTCTGGAATTAAGGTGGCAGACGTGACTTTACTACAGGCTAAAGGATATGACTGTACGGATATTGCTAAAAAACTAGCTGTTACCTATATCAAGCAAGTATTCTCTTATGGATTTTTCCATGCAGATCCCCATCCAGGAAATATCCTTGTACTTCCCAATGGGCATCTCTGTTTCCTAGATTTTGGGATGATGGGAAGTATGATGGAGAAAGACATCGAGATGCTTGGACAATTATTCCTTGCCGTCAGAGATGAGGATGTACGAAAGATAATAAGAGTGTTGCAACAAATGAGTTCGCAAGCGGCAATCAAAGATGTTCGTGCACTTGAATATGCCTTGAATGAGTTTGTGCAAAGCTATAGTGTCTCAAGTTTACATCAGAATGAGATGAGTACGGTTCTTCTTGAATTGAAGAATATTATTGTTAATCACGATCTGAAGGTCCCTCCGCATTTCTTCCTGTTGGCAAGATCAATGGTGACTGTTGAAGGGGTGATCCATAAACTTGATCCTGAGCTGGAATTGCTTGATCTGGCAAAACCTTACTTGGTTACTGCAATTGGAAAGAAATTAAATCCACTAAAACTTGGTAAACGGATCTTTAATGGGTTGTACGAATTTGCTGCCTACATGGAGGATTTTCCCCTTGACCTTAAAAATGCAGTTAGAAAGATCAATACTGGTAGGGTAGACGTGAATTTGACGCACAAAGGAGTTGATCCTATGGTACATACCTTAAACAGAATTACGAAACAGGTTTCTGCTGCCGTTGTTGTGGCTGCATTGATCATAGGAGCGGCACAGTTTATTATTCATGAGGTTCATCCGCTATGGAAAGGTATTTCTTCTTTTGGATGGGTTTGTCTCGGGGTTGCAGCATTTGTAGCCTTGGGAGTGCTTAGAGATATTTTTAAAGGAGATCATGATGACTGGAAAGGTTGGAAAAGCTAACACTAAAAAAGGCCTCAATTGAGGCCTTTTTTAGTGTCTTTATTTGATCATTACGATTGAACAAATGCTTTTTTAAAGTGATTAAATGCCATTCCCATTTCCTCCTTAAAAACAGAA
>CALCCB010000151.1 GCA_937899625.1 uncultured Bacteroidota bacterium | reverse complement strand
ACTCAACCACATTAACTCGGAAAAACAGACCGTTAACAGTGAATGATCGTGTTTTCATTAAGGATGGAGAGAAGTGCTGGTTTATTGAATTGAGCAAAGTCAGAATGCTTGAATCTGAAGGGAATTATGTAAAGGTTTATTTTGACGGTTTTAAACCATTGATATTAAGGTCTTTAAATAGCTTTGAAGATAGGCTTGATCCAGAGTATTTCTTCCGGGCAAATCGAAAGTTTATCATTAATATGCAATGGATCTCAAAAGTTGAGAACTGGTTTAATGGGGGCTTGCAGGTTGAATTGAGGGAAGGGGAAAAGGTGGAGATCTCAAGAAGACAAGCAATTCGATTTAAAGAATTGATGAGTCTTTGATTATCGGAAAAAGATCTTTACAAAATTCAGGCCTTCTCTTAGAAGGATTTTAATATTGACTTTACTAAAGACAACTCCTTCTTTTAGTTGAACTTCACAGTTTTGAACGTTCAACCTATTTTTTGATGCCAGTTTGATAAATTCCAGATCAAACAGAAATCGGTCAATTTTGGTTTGAAGAAACACTTCTTTTCCTTTTTGATTAAACCCTTTTAAACCACATTGGGAATCATCCGTGGGTAATTTAAGTAGCGTTTTCAATGAAAATCGTAGAGATTTAGAGATAACCTTCCTGGCCCAAGGCGTATGTGAGTAATAGGAGGTATCCCTATGGCCCAAAACAACATCACAATTTGACAATGAAGTAGAATAGAGGTCCTGAATACTTTTTACCGTGTAAGGAAAGTCAATATCTGTATAAATGATAAAGTCACCTTTAGCTAAATTGACTCCAGTGCGGATGGCAGAACCTTTACCTTTGTTTTCGGTGTGTTCGGCAAAGGTGAAAGTGTCGATCTCATTCTTTAAAAATCTGATCTCTTCTTTAATTTGATTCTTATCTGTTCCATCATTCACAATGATCAGCTCTAAAGATTTATCGGAAAATGCGGTCGAAAGAGTACTAAAACTTTCAAGAATTATTTTATCCCAATTCAACGGAGGATTAAAGCAGGGAAGAATTATGGAAATATCCGGTTTACCCTTCATTGCTGGTATCTTCAGGGATTAGGCTCAAGCTGTTATCTTGTATAAGAACTCTCTTTGCTTTGTACAATTTACCGATCGCCTGTTTGAACATTTTCTTGCTCATTCCCATAACCTTTCTGACTTCATCCGGATCAGACTTGTCGCCTAATTCAATAAACCCACCATTTTGTTCGAGTATCTTAAGTACCTTCTCTTCTGATTCGTCAAATCGCTCTATACCTGTCTTAACCATTCTGATATCGATCTTGCCATCCTCTCGAATGTTTTGAATGAAACCGGTATAATGTGCACCTCTTTTTAAAGGCTGATTAATATCGCTATTGAAGATCATTCCGTGATAGAGATCATTGACAATTACTTTTAATCCCAAATCGGTCTTATCGCAGATCATTATTCGGCAAGGTTGTCCCAATAAAGATTTGTCCTCGCAGGGTAGGAGGTACTTATTCACCTTGGAGGTAGCAAATAATCGATCTGTAGAATTATCGTATCGAAGTGTTACCAGATACGTAAAATCTTCCTGCATTTTTAAACCTTGTTCCTTAAAAGGAACCATTAAGTCCTTTTCTAATCCCCAGTCCATGAAAGCGCCGAAAAGGTTTACCTCTTTCACTCTTAGGTAAGCGAAAGAGTTCAATACAATTTTTGGATCTTCTGTGGTTGCTACTGGACGGTCTTCTGAATCTTTGTATAAGAAGACACAAACCAAATCACCTTCAGACATAGAAGGTAAAAGGTATTTTTTGGGAAGAAGAACCTCATTTTCTTGGTCATCACTTAGGAAGGCTCCCACTCCTGTAAATCGTTCAATGGTAAGATCGTTGTATTCTCCAAGTTTCATCTGCTAGAAATAAAGCGCAGATGCCGGTTTAGAATTAAGCACCATGCACGGTAATGAAAGATCATTTGTTATCAATGTTTGTGCAAAGGTATCAAATTGAGGCAATAAACTTTCTGTGTGGTAGGCAATTGCCAGCATATCCACATTTTTATCTTTTACGTATTTCATGATCTTCTTTTTAAAAGATCCGCCTTTTTCGAACAATTCAACATTACATGGTATTGATCTATCATCATACTGATTTTTAACGATCAGGATACGGTTCTTCATCTGCTGACTTAACAACTCGTCATTTTGCTTTTCTCCAACAACGTGAACAGACGCGCCATAGATATTCGCCATATCACCGGCAATATTCACAATCTGCAAGCTTTCTTTTGTCAAATCAATTGGAACAATAATGTTTTTAATATCTGTGAGTGTAGTGTTTTTCTGAACGATCAAGAATGGAACATCAGCACTTGTAACCACCTTGATTGCATTGGAGCCAAATAGTTTTTGAAGGCCAAAAGAACCATGTGTTCCCATTATGATCAATTGAGCCCCTTCTCTGTGGGCTATTTTACCAATATCTTCAAAAATTGATCCTTCTTGAACAACTCTTTTTAATTCAATACCGTATGGTACTTCTGTTTTTTCAATGATCTCATCGATCTTTGCCACAGCCTTAATGCTGTCTGCCTTAGAAGACGTAATGTGCAATAGAATAATTTCTGAATTTACTTTTTTTCCCATGTGCAAGGCATAGCATAATGCCATGTCTCCGACTTCTGTAAGATCATGAGGTACCAGATAAATATTTTTACTCATAAAGCTAAGGTTTGTGTGACGAAACAAATATATGAATACCTCGGTATATTATTGGCATTCAATGAATATTGAACGGGGCTAAATGAGAATTAGCTTGTCCGAGACTAATTTTTTCGTTTTTTCTTTTTCCCACCCCCTAGTGTGGTGCTCATTTGATTCGGGTCACGTTTATCTTTCGCTTTTTTCTCTTTTTTAGCGCGTTTTTCTTCAGTGATTCCCATTTCGTCTTCAGGAGTGACAGCCTTATGTTCAAAACCTCCGCCCGGGGCGTTTGAATCCTCTGGATTTTCCCATTTTGTCTTAATTTCTTTGGGCTCTACTTTGCCATTTTTTTCATTGATGACATACACTGTCATTTTATTTCCGTCTTCTTCTTTGTTCACGCCAATGACGTCTTCTTTGAACGTCCATTTTGAGCCGTCCAGAAGGAATGCATCCAGAGAAAGATCTGGCACATAAAAGGCGTGAAACCCTTCTAAGCTTGCAGATTCTGGAGATAAATGGTCGAAGATTATTCTTTTGTATTCAGGATCGTAACGAAGTGACATTGTCGCTTTTTCAGAGTGCTCAAAGAGAACTCTTTTTTCAGTTCTGTCTGCATATTTAAATATGGGACTGCCGAATTTCACCTGAGTTCCATTAAAATACATCACGTCAATCAGTTTGATATTCGACATTGACGTGTTCCCGTCCCAGCCAAGAACAGTATACAATTTTTTTGATCCTTTTTCAATCGGAATGATCTTGTAATAAAGCGCCCCATACCATTGTTCTGCAGAAAGGATTTCATTTTTTGGAATTGGCATCATGAATTGATTGTCCTGTAATTCTGTCAGTTGAACCGATTTCTTTTTGAAGTCATATTTCATCACAAAACCATAATATTTTTGTGATTGATCATCAAGCTCAACATTCCAGTTTACAATTCGTACCTCACCATCAGGACTATCGATTACTCCGACTGTTTTCAGCAAAGAGAAAGGGTAGGTGAAGGCTCCTTTTTCATTGAGCGCCTCTGCCATAAGGTCTCTGAACTCTTTTCCTAACAAAAATTTCTGCTGATCGTTTTCTGCATTACGAAGCTCAGATAACTTTAACTCAAGATTCTTTTCTTTTGAGATTAACAGTGTGTCTTCAGATGCAAATGCACTGAAAGATAGAAAAAGTAATATTCCGGTTATTCTGAACATCATATGAACAAACGTAAATATACGGCTTTTGTTACGAACAATTTTTAAGCCAAATCATCGATAGACAATAAAATTCAAACTGGGCGGTTTAATTTCTAGTTCCTTCATCCGTAAAGCGATTTGGCCTCTATGATAGTTTGAATGATTCAGAATATGATAAAGAATGTCGATATCTGTTTTGGAATATTTAACGCCTTCAGAAGAATGATAGTTTACCTTTTCTCCAAGTTCATATTTCTCCAGATAATCAATTGTTTCCCTGGAATTCTGTTCAGCTAACTTCTTCCAGTAACTTACGGGCAAAATATCCCAAAGCTCTGATTCTGGTTGTTGGTCCAATAATCTCGAGTTCCAAATGTGATGGACATTTATAATGTGAGAAATCGATTTTACCACGTAATCGTCCAAATGATTTTCATGATCTTCCAAAGATTTTATCCAAGTAAGATTACAAGCAAGATCATATTCTATCTTGTTCAAGAAGAACTCTTTGATCATTTTAGTGCTTTCAGATCAGCAATTGTCGCTAATGGATCTTTTGAATTGAAAACAAAACTTCCAGCCACAAGTGCATCTGCACCCGCTTCAACCAATTCTGCACCGGTTTCAAGATTGACACCACCATCTACTTCTACAAGGGCGTGAGACCCTGTTCTATGGATAAGGTTTTTTGTTTGTTCAACTCTCAGAAGAGCATTATTAATGAATTTTTGACCTCCAAAACCTGGATTAACCGACATGATCAAAACCAGATCAAGGTCTGCAATAATATCTTGCAAAAGATCCACGGGTGTATGAGGGTTCAATGCAACTCCTGCTTTCATTCCTTCAGCTTTTATAACCTGAATGGTTCTGTGCAAGTGAGTGCAAGCTTCATAATGAACCGTTAAAATATCGGCTCCTACCTTTTTAAAGTCAGAAATGTATGGATCAACATTCTGGATCATCAAATGAACGTCAAGTGGCTTTTTAGCATGTCTTTTAATTGCTTCAATTACTGGAAGTCCAAAAGATATATTTGGAACGAATACACCATCCATAACGTCAATGTGAAACCAGTCAGCAGATGAAGAGTTGATCATTTCTACATCACGTTGCACATTTGCGAAATCACATGATAATAGGGAAGGGGATATAATTACAGACATTTTACCGATTTTATTCTACAAAGCTAATAACTCAATCAACATTAACGAAATGCTTTGAGGTATTCTTCATCTCTTCCATAAATATCTACGTAAAATACGAGTTTATCTCTGTCCGCACAGACACTTCGGTACTCTACAAAAACCGGAATTGGATCAATTAAACGAATTGGTAAGTTTTGAGCTCTTCCTAAAAATGTGTCAAGCGAATCAGCAATCATCGGGTTGGCCTTTCGACGCAGAGAATCATTGGCTAGCAAAATTCGTCCAAGTTCGACGGGGTTTTCACAACGCATACATCCGTGTGAAAAGGATCTTACATCTGAATTGAAAAACCCTTTCGAGGGGGTGTCATGAATGTACACTGAGTATTTATTGTGGAATTCGAACTTAATGATCCCAAGGCTATTTTTCGGTCCAGGTTGCTGAACTACTTTGTATGGGAATGCATCTTTTCTGATCTTCTTCCAATTTACTTTGTATGGATCAACTTCTACTTCTTTTCGATAGATCTTGTAATTGTTTTTCTTCAAGTAACCAGTGTTATACCTTACTGCAGGAAGGATTTCTTTACTGGAAATAGAGTAGGGTACATTCCAGAAGGGATATACCATGATCTGATAAACTTTTGACTTTAGCTGTGGGGTCTGGTTTACTTCTGTGCCAATCACAATTCTATGCATACTTTTTAAGCTATCCCTCACGTAATACCTTAGTATGTATTCCGGTAAATTGACAAAAATGTACTTAGAAGGATATTTGATTTGTGTACGATACTTATCAAGTGCCAATGCAGCTCTGTATACCTTGTTCAAGGTGCTTTCATTCAAGGCTCTTGAAGTGTATTTCCCGATTTTTCCATCCGGTTTTAATCCATTGTCTTTTTGGAAGGCTTTAAGAGCCTGCATAAACTCCTGCTCATCACTTAAGCTATCGAGAAGATATCCTTTGAAGAATAATGCTTGTCTGGACTTCGGAATGGCGCCAACAGAATCCTCTTTTATTGGCTTTACCTCAAAAGTCTTTTCGTTCAAGGGGTATTTTTGAACATATTGATAGAGGTGATCTGCAAGAAAACGATAGTTGGTGTCTGAAGGCCCTTGTCGAAGAAAGAATTGGTCTACGGATATTGAATCGGGAAGTGTCATAAGAGAATCAAATTTCACTCGATCGATCAACCGCTGTTCACCAAATTTCTTTGTAGAATCTACGATCATCCCATAATTCAGATCGTGCAGCATTAATGCTGACCTAACAGTGCAAAATACCTCTTTGACAACGATCCTGTCTTCTTTTTTGTCATTAAAGCGAATTCTTGACCTAGGGACTCCAAACCAGATCGAATGATTCAATGAAGAATCCAATTTGAGACCTTTTTCATTCAACTCATGTTCGTTTATCCATATGGGCTTAAAATCCAATGAATCATACAGTGAGGTTAGCCAAACAGATAATTTGGGATCCAATCCTAACTCTTCAAGTGCCTCTGGTTGAATACATGCTTTTAATCTTTCTTCAATGGGTATCTTTTCTTCCGTAACGATATCGTCGACGATTTCTTCACCACTTGTTCCACAAGCAGTTAAGATATAAAAGGAGAAAACAGTCAGAACGATCCAAACTCTTATTTCAGGAACAAATCTCATAGTAATAGATGTAAGAGCAAAATAACATTTATTTTTGATATATGAGTTTTACTGCATTGATCGTCATTATAGGTATAACAGGGTTGATCTCCTGGCATGCCTTCTCAGATAACGCCTTATTCGAGCGACTATTATTCTCTCCTTATAGGGTCAAGCATCACAAAGAGTACTATCGCTTAATGAGTAACATGCTGGTTCACTCAGATTTTACCCACTTGATATTCAATATGATATCCCTATTCTTTTTAGGTGAAGCTTTAGAATACTTTTTCTTTCGTGATTATGGGATAACAATTGGTGAGATCCATTTCTTGAGTGTTTATTTTCTGGGAGGTCTTGCTTCTAATTTCTATGCTTATTTCAAACATCAAGACAATCCCAATTATAGGGCAGTTGGAGCTTCAGGAGCTGTCTCTGCAGTTATTTTTGCCGCAATTTTGTGGTATCCACAAATGGAATTGATGCTGTTCTTTATCCCTATTCCAATACCGGCTTATATGTTCGGTCCAATTTATTTGGCCTTTGAGTATTTTGCGCACAAAAGAGGAAATAGTGGAATCGCACATGATGCGCACATCGGAGGAGCAATTTTTGGGATACTTTACGTATTAATTATTAATATTGACAAAGGAAAAGAATTCCTTAGTCATATTTTCTGATCCTATGCTGTATATCAATAACAACGGGAATATCCTACAGAATGAAGCGCCGACAATACACGCCGGAAACAGGGGGCATGTTTATGGAGATGGAGTTTTTGAAAGTATCAGGATCATGAACGGAGTCCCATTGAATCTTGATAATCATATTCATAGATTACTTGAAGGAGCGAAGGCGATCAAAATGCGTCCAGCAGGTTTTTTTACTTCGTCTTTTTTTGAAGAGAGAATAAAGGATCTTTGTGTAAAAAGTGAGATCACAGAAGGGGGGAGGTGTCGTATTTCTTTAGACAGGGTATCTGGTGGTGCATACAAACCGGAATCGAATGAATGTAACTATTTCATTGAAGTCTATCCTTATGACACCAATAATTTTGAATTGAATTCTAAAGGATTAGAGATCGATCTGTATTCTGATCTGAAGAAAGCCAAAAACTTTCTTTCTAATTATAAGACAAAAAGCGGGTTGATCTACGTGATGGCCGCCATTAATGCCACCGAACGAAAACTTGATGACGTCTTGATTAGCAATGATCGAGATGGGATTCTGGAGTCTTCGTCTTGTAATTTATTTGTTGTGAGTAATGGCGTTTTGTACACCCCTGGATTGGATGAAGGTTGCCTCGCAGGAACGATGAGAATGCAGATCATTAATTTGGCGCTGAAGAATGGAATAAAGGTGTATGAATGTAATATTCTTCCTCAGAACCTTTTAGCTGCCGATGAAATCTTCCTGACCAATGCGATCAGAGGAATAAACTGGGTGAGTGGTTATCGCACTAAAAGATATTTCAATAATATGTCCAGAAAGTTGGTCGCGTTATTAAATGATCATTGGGAATCCGAGTTCGAATCCAATAGTTAATCCCTTATTATCTAATGCCAATTTCAGATCGAAATAAGATCAAGATCGGGATGTACGTAGCTGTTATACTGAAGAAAGATCAGGGTACCGGTGATTTAACCGAAGGAGAGGTTAAAAATATTCTGACTAACTCTTCTTATCATCCTCATGGGATTAAAGTAAAGCTCACTGATGGTCAAGTCGGACGAGTACAGGAGATTCTGGAGGAATAAATAGGGGGAGACTTCAATGAATTATGACAATTCTGGATCGATTAATTGATCCATTCAAATCAAACTGAATAATATATTGTCCCGATTCTAAGTTTTCAACGTTTAATACGCCTGTGCAGCTTGTCTTGTAAATTAAAGACCCATCTAATCCAAAGACTTGGACAAATGCTGATTCAGCAGAGTCAAAAAGATATACCTTGTCATTTGCGGGATTTGGATATACGGATGACAAACCCTCATTCTCCCTTAAACCTACATTAAAGACACAAGACTCACAGCTTTCAAGGAAAATACCTGAATCATAAATACCATCATTTACGTCAGCAATTGCGATGATCAAATGATACGTTTCGCCAATTATCAAGTCAGCTTTTGCCTTGAGTACAGATGTATATCCGTCATATTGTATGTATTGATCACTTTGATTATAAGGAAAAGTAAATCCATCACCATTATTTACATAATAAGCGCTATTTGTAACTTGATTTATCGAGTTTATTCCGACAGTTTGTCCGTTTGGAAGAACTGCGATATTTTGCAAACCTGATATACCGGGACCAGATAAAAATATACCGAAAACATCGTTGAATGTTGAATTATTTGGTGGCGCAAATTCCGGATATTCTTCGGATCCAAATACATATTCTATTTCAATAGAGTCAATTAAGGGAGTAAAATCAAATTCTAAAACGGCTGCATTATATGAAGTAGCACCAGAAATTTGATCGAGTAATGTATAACCGGAAAAGCCATTATCTAAACCAGCATTAGCCTGATCATTAGGACCAAATGGACCACTCATTGTATCTGTACAAGATCCTGTGGTTAGAATTAATCCTCTGTTCAATCCAATGTTTGTCTGACTTGCGTCATATGAACAAGATGATTCATAACTTCCGGTAAATTGGATATTTGAAACTTGATAATTGCTGCCTAGAAATTCTCCCCATTGAACTATGTTTTCTGGGGCTACGTTTTCCGTCACTAATTGTGAGTGGGCGTTCAGAGCAAAAAATGAGGCACAAAGTAGAAGTCCTGTTTTCATATTATCCAGTTTTAATAAAGGTAAGATTTAGATTGAGTAGATAGAAGTTGATCAATCAATGAAAGCCACAATTGAATACATGATATTAATGTCCTATAATTAATATTATGTTAAATATAACTAGATAACTATTATCTCTTGGATAATTTAACCTTATAAGGTGTGTTCATCATTGTAAATGCCATTACCTCTTCTATTTCATTAAAAGGCGTGATCATTTCTACATAATAATTTTTATACAACATACTTATTACTGCCTTGATCTCAAGTATTGCTAAATTTTTACCCGGACAGAATCTTGGTCCAGAACCAAATGGTGTTGATGCGTCAGAATTATGTACAGGACAGCCACTTCCTTTTAACCAACGCCGAGGATTAAATTCTTTAGCGTCAGAGAAATATTTTTCTGACAACGCACCATGTCTATATTGTGTTAAAACCACCTGATCTTTCTTAATTTCAAACTCTTCCAATTGAATGTCCTGCAGCGCTGTGTGTAGAACGATTGGAGCTATTGGCTTAAAACGCAAACTTTCATAAGCACAACCTTCAAGATATTTGAGCTCACTATTTAATTTGTATTCCGAAATAATACCCTGGCTATTTAACATAATATTATCAAGCTCTATTCTTAATTGATCCACAATATCTGGGCGTCCAGCCAGCAACACGATCATCCAGCTTATTGTCAACGCTGTTGTATCCTCTCCAGCCATTAATAAAGTGAGCAGATTACCTCTTATTGTTTCATCCGTGAATACTTCTTCGTCCTCTTCAGCCGCCACAAGGATTGATTCAAGTATATTACTTGGATTCTCTTTTAATTGAGGGTTGTTTTTCAATTTCTCCCGTCCTTCCTGAATGAATTTTCTAACCAGCTTATTCATTTCTTGAACTGCCAGATCAAATTCACGATCACTTTTTGAACGAATCAATTTATGCCAAGGAATGGGTGCATTGATTCTTTTGAAAATTGTTGGAAAGATCTTTTCCATGTGGTCCTGGATTACCCCTCCCTCCTGCTCCAGCGTATTTACATCATATCCAAATGCAAGATCTGTCGTCACATCAACCGTAAATCTGAAAAGATCTTTCTGAATGTCATAAGGCTCTCCTGTTTCAGCAGCGGCGTCGAATTTTCTTTTTAAGCGATTTACTTTATCTACTAAATTGGGGTAGAATGACTGCTGATGTTTTACATCCAAACCCTTTGCGATTAAAACCCTGTGTTTGCGCCATTCATCACCTTCGGCATTAAAAACTCCATGGACCCCTCCTTCACGAAGAACATCATTTAATTTCTTTCCTCGAGAGAAATAATCCGGACGTTCCGTTGAGATTTTATTGATCAAGCTTGGACGAGTAACGACCATATGCTTAAATAAGCCAGTGTCAAGGAGAAAAACATCCCCATAAACATCTGCCCAGTTTTCAATCTGCTTATGAAGCTCGTTCAATTTGAGCGAAAACATATTACCAACAATGGGTAATCCTTTGGGTCCTTTTAAGTCCTTGATCTCGTTAACCATCTCTTAAAATTAACGAGATAAACCGAACTAAATCTTTTTAACCTAAAAATTCGTTTTGCACAAAAAAGAAGAACCCGAATCAGTTGACCCGGGTTCTTACTATAAAAGGTTTATTTTACTTCTTCCAGCTTCCGTATCCTCCGGAAAGGTCATACACTTCTTTGAAGCCCATCTCTTTTAGCATACTCGCAGCTTGTCCGCTTCTTCCGCCTTTTGCACAGTAAACAAGTACTGGCTTAGATTTGTCCAATTTAGCCATATTGCTTTTAAAGTCAGAACCGTAAAAGTCAATGTTCTTTGCATTCCCAATATGTCCAGCATTGTATTCATCCTTTGTTCTGACGTCAATCAATTGGGCATCAGGCTTTTTCATCATTTTTTCAAACTCTTCCTGACCAACGACTTTGTTGATCACTGTTGTCTGTTGTTTCTTAGCTTGCTCTTTTTTTTGAGTTGTTGTTTGTGCCTCTCCGCATGATACTAAACCAAATAGTGCAATCGATAAAAACAGGATCTTCTTCATAAATTAGATTTTTGACAAAGTAAGTAAAATTTCAAAATTGATTTCGTTACGTAAGTTACAAACGAAAATTTCAATGAATTACTTATTTTTGATCATGCCTTTAAGATTTATCATTGGTTCTTCCCTAAGTGTTCTGCTATTTTCATCTTGTTTTAATGGAAGCAATAAAGAATACGAATTACCTGAAAAGGTAGTGCTTCAATACAATCAGCTGTATTCACCTGTATTTGTGGAATACATTTTTGACCATTCAGGTAAATATGCTCAATTCTGGAATGATTCAATTCTGAATATTGCAGGTGTCAATAGCATTTCTTTTAGTTCCTCAAATCCCAAAAAGCCTGGCAACAATAAAGAGACATATTTCTTTTTATTTTCGATGAAATCAAAGTTAAAGTCCTTTGAATACTACAATTATGAACAGGGAGATGATCCTCAAACTAAAATTGAGTTTGATGGAGCAGTTAGCAAGACACTTTCATTTTTTGGAGAAAAAACTGAACTCGAGAACAAATTCCTGACAGATAGTCAACCACTGATCCATTTGCGCGGGCGTTCCAACAATAGCTATGACTCGACGTTCATTTTTGGAGGCTACATTACTCCAGAACTTGTTCTTGAAAAGACAGGTGATTCATTCATCAAAGCATCCGTTTTTATCAATGAAAACACTCCAGTACGTAAATGTAAAGAGATACTTGAAGAATTGGGTTATTCAATGGAGTTACTAACTACTGCGGAGGTCAATGTAACCTATTTAAATTCAAAGGGATTACCAGTAAAAAGCTATCTATTATCAGATAATTTCGTTCAAACTCAGTTAATAGCTGAGTGGTCTTACGAGGTCAGTGGCATGTTAACCGGCTTCAAAAGATTCATCAATAATACATTGGTTAAATCAATCCAGTTCAATTATTCTAAAGACCACTTGTTAAGGGAAGTGATCTATAATGAGGTTCCATTTTCTGTAGCGTATAATCATTAATGTTATCCAAAGAAGAGCGTAAACAATTGAACATTGATTTCTGGGATCAGTTCAAATCTGAAATGAGAAAGATCCGCTCATCCAATGGAAAGAAAATGAACTGGATCAACTATCCCACAGATGTGAAGAACACCTATTTAAGGGTAGTGACTGAAAGCAATAGTGTTTCGTTGTGTTTCGATATTCAATTCAAAGATCAAGGTGTTCAATCGATTGTTTGGGAACAACTAACGGAGTTAAGGAAGGTGCTTGAATCAGAAATGGAACACCCTACCCAATGGGAAGAGAACAAGATTACATCTGAAGGGTTGAATATTGGTAGAATCTCATGGATTTTGTCAGGTGTGAATTTCTATGACAAAGGACAATGGGATGTAATTATTGAATTTCTAAAACAACGAATGGTAGAATTCGATCGTTTTTATCAGGAATTCAAGGAGATTTTAATAACCCTCGTTGATTAATCGTATTTTTGAGCTATGAGATTTACATTGCTATTTTCATTTGTAATTCCTGTTTGTGTTTTTTCACAGAACACGTTGCTTCAGGAAGATTTTGAATCAGGAATCCCTGTTAGTTATTCCATCATTGATAATGACGGATTAATTGTTGCCAGTGCAGTTTCAGAATTTACGGCAGCCTGGATTCCATATGAAGAGCCTGGAAATAACACCAATCATTGTGCTGCCTCGACTTCGTTTTTTGATCCTGCAGGAGTATCTGATCGTTGGTTGATCTTACCTCAATTGTCTTTAGGTGCCTTCGGAAATTCTATTTCCTGGGAAGCAAGATCTCATGATCCATCATTTCCTGATAGCTATCTTGTCATGGTTTCTACTACGGATGATCAATTGGCGAGTTTTACGGATACTATCGGATATATTCAGGAAGAATATGATACTTGGACATTTCGTTCGGTAGATCTTAGTTCTGAAGGATATAATGGTCAAAATATTTATGTGGCATTCATCAATCGTACATATGATGGTTTTAAACTGTATCTCGACAATATTGAAGTAGTAGCTGATGATCCTGCTGGAATTGAGGATTTTGCAATTGAGGTGTCGGTTTATCCTAATCCAACTTCTGACTTTGTTACTATTAAAAGTGAATATGAGATCGAGTCAAATCAGATCATTGATTTAAAAGGCAATATTCTCATGCATGAAGTGGAATGTAAACTGGATCTATCACAATTGACTCCAGGGATATACTTTTTAAGGTCTACCGCTCAAGGGAGAAGTACATTATCAAGAATTGTGAAGTACTAAAGCTCCGGGAAAGGTCGAAGGATCAAGGTATACCGCAGATCCGATTCTTTGGATGGCACCAATACAACTCGGTCTTCTTCAAGCTCCTTAATCTTGAAGTCCCAAACTTCTTTATTGAAATAAAACCTCATCTCTCTTTCAGTTGAGTACACTGAATACTCACCTTTTTTACCGGCAACTTCTCCAAGTGCCTTTATGCTGTGAAAGAGGCATTTCCCGTTTGAATAAAAGACGATGATATCTTTTTCTTTATTTTCTTTTGGCGCAAAGTTTTCTTTTCCAACAATCACCTGGTCAAGAACCCAAACCTTACTGTTGTTATCATGAAACAAAGATCCCAGATTGATTGATTTCATCTTTACCCCTTGTGTACAAGAGCAGAAAATCAATGCCAACATCAAATATTTCAATTTGGTCATTAGAATATCATTTGATTTTCAGTGATCTCTTTTTTGATCTCTACAGCCATTGAATCTTTGAATTGAGCTTTTACCGGACCACCCCAGTTAACTCCTTCGATCACTTCTACTGACAGGAACTCATATTTACCTTTCAGCCATTGGAAATAACAATTGTAAAAGACCTCCTCCCCTTCTTCATTGTCATTAAATCGAAGCAAAAGATCATCATGACCTGAACTGGACTTTCTTCGACCTATTAAGTTGGCGACAAAACCATTGACTTTGATCAATTGCCCTTGTTCTCTAACAAAAATGAGCAGCCTTCTGAGTGGAAAGCCATTTACCTTCGATTTTAACTGAAGCATGAAGCCATTTTTCAATTCAACCTCTTTCGATAACTCATGAAATTTAAAGAAGAAAGGACTACACGATGGATTCAGATAATCAAGCGTATCAGTAATTTCGCCATTACACAAATTAAGCTCCATCAACAACTCCTTCATTATCGGATCAGAAAACTGAGTCTCATCGAAAAGGGTTTCTATACCAACTACGTTTTGTGTTTCTGTTGTTTGATCATCTTTAGCTTTATCAATGTTTTCTGGATCACCACAGCTTATTAATACAAATAAAGGCAGAATAAAAACAATGAAAGTAAATGATACTGGTAGTCTTCTCATGGGAATAAAACTGAAATATTTACAAAAGTAACACTATGGAAATACAGATAAGGCAAGACTCATAGACTTTCCAAATTCCATTTCATCAACACCGTGTTCTATGGATTTGGAGTCGAAATAAGTGATCATTTCTTCTGTCGGCATATTTCCGGTTAGATCATCTTTCGCCATAGGACAACCTCCAAACCCCTTGATAGCCCCATCAAATCTTCTGCAGCCCGCATTATAAGCAGATTCCACCAAAAGTTGAGCGTATTCAGGGCGTGTGTGTAAATGTGCACCAAACTCTACATCCGGCATCGAAGGAATAAGTGCTCTGAATAAATAATCCACATTTTCTAGAGTTGCAGTACCAATTGTATCAGAAAGCGCCATGATTTTTACACCAAGGTCCTCTTTTAATCTTTTGGCCCATTTCAAAACGATGTCAGCACTCCACTCCTCACCATACGGATTACCGAAGCCCATTGAAAGATAAACAACCAATTCCTTGTTGTTAGCAACGCAAAGATTTGAAATTGCCTCCACCCTTTTGAATGATTCTTCAATGGTTGCATTGGTATTCCTTAATTGAAACTCTTCAGAAACAGAAAAAGGGTATCCTAAATAATTGATCTCATCGAATTGAATCGCATCTTCGGCACCTCTCACATTTGCTATAATCGCCAATAGTTCTGAATTCGTATTTTGAAGATCCAGCTTGGATAATACATCTGCTGTATCTCTCATCTGAGGTATTGCCTTTGGAGAAACGAAGCTGCCAAAGTCGATTGTGTCGAATCCACATTTCAATAGTTGATTGATGTAATCAACCTTCACATGGGTAGGGATAAAATCATGCAATCCTTGCATTGCATCTCTTGGGCATTCAACGAGTTTTAATTTACTCATAACTTCGTATCATTTAGCAATTCTTTATTGATCTTTTTCACAAGTCCCGGACCTTCATAGATAAAACCAGTATATAGCTGAACAAGGCTTGCTCCTGCATTCAGCTTTTCTAATGCATCTTTAGGTGAATGTATTCCACCAACACCAATTATTGGAAATGCTCCATTTGATTTTTGATGTAGATAAGCTATTACCTCCGTGGATCTGGATGTTAAAGGTTTACCAGAAACTCCCCCAGCTCCAATCTTTTCTACCATTTGCTGATCACTTTTCAAGTTTTCTCTGGATATGGTCGTATTGGTGGCAATGATACCGTCTAATTTTAAATCGAGTGCAATTGATACAATATCATCAAGTTGATTATTGCTCAAATCTGGAGCTATTTTCAAAAGTATAGGTTTCGGACTACCCAATTGAAGTGGTGGTAGGTCCTGAATTTGTAACAGGAAGTACGCGTATGAAATCGGGTACGGCACAGAAATTGGTCTTGAATATGATATCCCTTCTGTGATGATAAAACTAGGAAAGGTAAAAGGAAACAAAATGGTA
>CALCCB010000150.1 GCA_937899625.1 uncultured Bacteroidota bacterium | reverse complement strand
TTCAGAAGGGGCAATGAAATACGGGATCTTTTCTTTTCCAATTGTTTTCCATTCAAAAAAACCGGTTGAAGGGACAATGCACCGATGTTCAAGGGCTTTTTCAAAGCTTGGTTTTTCATCAGCTGTTTCAGAACGGGCATTCAGGGTCTTTGAGGCAATTTCTTTCCAGTTACCTCCTCTAAACCACTGAGGAATCAAACCCCATTTCATGATCTGCATATCCTCTTCTTCCGTTATAACTCTCCATTCAGGAAAGCTAAAGCCTGATGCGAAAAAGACAGGTCCTGGATCAAGGTCTGATGGCGGATTCTTTTTGTATTTCTCGGCCAATTGATAAGTCGTTGAAGTCGAAGAATTACTGTAACACATGAGTTGGGTTTCTAACTTGTCCGAATTAACTGAAAATAATTGCATTTATCAACGGAATATCGTTAAATTTGCCGCTCCAATCCGAAGAAAAATGTCAGTTGGTGTAAAAATCTTTTCAGGTAGAGCTTCACAGGATCTTGCATCCAGGGTTGCTGGCCGCTATGGGATCTCTCTTGGGGATGTCAAAGTGCTAGAATTCTCAGACGGTGAATTTCAACCTTCATTTGAAGAAACTGTTCGTGGACAAGATGTATTTATCGTGCAGTCTACGATGCCACCAAGTGATAACCTTTTCGAATTATTGTTGATGATCGATGCAGCAAGAAGAGCCTCTGCAAGAAAGATCATTGCGGTTATCCCATACTTTGGTTTTGCTCGTCAGGATCGTAAGGATAAGCCAAGAGTAGCGATCGGCGCGAAGTTGGTTGCCAATATGCTGATGGCTGCAGGGGTTGACCGAATCATCACAATGGATCTTCATGCTGATCAAATACAGGGATTCTTTGAAGTTCCTGTTGATCACTTGTATGCGTCGACGATTTTTTTGAATGAACTAAACAATCTGGATAACGGGAATCTGATCATGGCTGCTCCTGATGCGGGTGGTGCGAAAAGAGCCAATTCATATGCGAAGAATTTAAATACAGGTTTAGCGATCTGTCACAAGCAACGTAAAAAGGCAAATGAAGTAGCTGAAATGACCGTGATCGGGGATGTTAAAGGGAAAGATGTGATCCTGATCGATGACATGTGTGATACTGCGGGGACTCTTACCAAGGCAGCTGATCTCTTTATGGAGAAGGGTGCCAAGAGTGTTCGTGCTTTCTGCACACATGCTGTACTTTCAGGTCCGGCTTATGAGAGAATTGAAAACTCAAGTTTGACAGAGTTGATCGTGACTGATACGATCCCTTTAAAGAAGCAGAGCAGCAAGATCCGCGTTTTATCGGTGGATGAATTGTTCTCTGATGTAATCCGAAGACTGATCAACAATCAATCGATCAGTTCACACTTTGTAATTTCTTAAACACATATAAATGAAAACAGCACAATTGAGCGGTTCGTCTAGAACGAACGTAGGGAAGAAGGACGCTGCGGCAACAAGAAATGCCGGGATGGTTCCTTGTGTGCTTTACGGTACAGGTGAGCAGACTCACTTCGCAGTAAAGCGAATCGATCTTGAAAGGATCATCTTCTCACCAGAAGTTTACCATGTAGAATTAGACGTTGACGGTAAGAAGGCAATGGCTATTGTTCGTGAGCTTCAGCAACATCCGTTGAAGGATACGATCATGCACGTTGATTTCCTTCAGACTACTGACAAGAAAACGATCAAAGTTGGTCTTCCGGTACGTATTACTGGTTCTTCTGCTGGTGTAAGAGCCGGAGGTCGTCTTCAAACAGTATTCCGTAATCTTGCATGTGAAGGTTTAGCAAAGGATCTTCCAGATGCGATCACATTGGATATTACTAAACTACGTATCGGTCAGGCGATCCGTGTGAAGGATATCGCGATCGACGGAGTGAAGTTGTTGGATCCTGCTAACGCAGTAGTTGTATCGGTTAAAATGGCTCGTGGAGCTGTTAAAGGTGCAGATGCTGACGATGAGGAGGAAGAAGAAGCATAATACTTTGATCATTGAAATTAGAAAAGGGAGCTTTAGGGCTCCCTTTTTTAGTGTTGTATATTCTATTTTATTTATTGCTTGATCAATTTCTCAATTCTTAATTGTTCTCCCTGACGGATGATCAATTGATAGGCCCCATTTGCCAGGTTTGAAAGATCAATGGCTTGTCCGGCGTAATTTTTCTCCGAGTAGACCATTTTTCCTTGAATATCTAAAACGTAGATGTCAGAGAAGCCAAGAACACCTTCAACAGTTACTTCCTGATCGAAAGGATTCGGGTACACAACCACGTTTTGTAACAGATCCTCTATTCCAGCACTTGGATCTAATAAGATCTGTCCATTAGAAACAAATAATGCCTCTAATCCAGCCTCATTGATTGCTCTCATAGAAATGTGATACGTTGTTCCGTATACAGGACTGTTTAACAATTGGGATAGCGAAGTATTACTTGCCACATCCGTCCAGCCCATCACATTGGTCAAAGAAGGTAATACCCCAATCGCTACCTGATAATTCCCAATTCCGGAATGAATATCTTCAGCGAGCCAGTTTCCCTCTAGAGTAAATGAATAAGTCGTGTCAATATCGTTAGAAGGGCCGTCGTTCAAATACTGAAGTACTGGTTCGGTCCAGTCGATCAGGAATTCTTTTGAATCCGAAGTACTCCAGTTGTCATATAGGTCAAGGGCCAAACTTCTGATCCTGCCTGTTTCTGCTGCACCTTCACTTTGATAGCGCATATGTCCGGATGGTCCAACTAATACATTTAACGTGTTTCCTCTTGACTGATAAATACGAATGTTATCATAGTTGATCGTACAACCCGCCGTTCTCAAGGAGATCGAATTTCCAGACTGAATTGGTTCCTGATCCTGCCACTGTGCGGCTAAAGCTCCGTTTACATAGAACTTGATCCATCCTGATGTTGGTTCATAGGTCAATTTGCAAGCATATGAGACTAAAGGATTAATGTTGATCGACTCAGTAACCATTACCGTAAATACGTCTCCTGTAACCTTGTAGATCTGTGCCTGGTTATCCGTTTCACGTAAGAAAGCGAAATAGGAATTCCCTCTGTTTGGCAGTGTTGGATCATCACAAAAGAAATGCAATCCACCTCGTTGATTGGTGCTCGAAGAAGTAAAGGTTTGATCCCATTCATACAGATAAGTCGCTGAATTATTCTGAGTGACGTTCATATATGCATTCGAATTTCCTTGTCCTGCATCAGTACATTCAATACCACCATTTTGTGCAGAGAATGGACCGGTAACTGCTGTCCAGTTAGCCATGTTTACATCAAACAATTCCTCTGCATATCCCAACCCTGAATTTGCCGACCAGATACCTGTCGAAGGCTCTTTATCACTGATCAACGCGAATTTACCCGTTACACCTGAAGCATCTGCATCCAGAATGGATACCTGAAAATCTTCTGTGATCCAGTTTGTTATTGCATCAATTGAGGTAGTTGGCGGCGTGTTATCTGTAATGACGATCTGAGAAGAGTAATTTACTGCCCATCCTGGTGCAACGGTGGCGCAATCTGAACGGAACTCAACAGTGATCGCTCCTACGGATGAGGTTACAGTGCCCGGACCTGTTGTTCCTGTGTATACACCGATCAATGATGCATCAATTGAATTTCCATCGTAGATGAAAAGATAATCCCAGTTGGTGGGCTTTATGAAAGCTGGTTTCTTGATTATGCTTCTTATGTTATTTTAGAACGTGCTGTTCCTTCGCTTTTTGATGGTTTCAAACCCGTTCAGCGGCGGATTCTTCATTCAATGAAGGAAATGGATGAT
>CALCCB010000149.1 GCA_937899625.1 uncultured Bacteroidota bacterium | reverse complement strand
AGAAGAAAGTATACAAAGGAAAAGTACGCGATGTATATACACTTGAGAATGACTTGCTGGTGATGGTAGCATCCGACAGAATCTCGGCATTTGATCATATACTTCCGAAAGGGATTCCTTTCAAAGGTCAGGTTCTGAATCAGGTAGCAACGATGTTCCTGAACGCAACAAAAGATATCGTTCCAAATTGGTTACTTGCAACTCCAGATCCAAATGTTGCGATCGGATATGCTTGCGAACCTGTTCGAGTTGAAATGGTGATCCGTGGATATCTTGCAGGACATTCAGCAAGAGAATATAGAGCGGGTAAGCGAATGTTATGTGGAGTAGTTTTACCAGAAGGGATGAAAGAAAATGATCGATTCCCTGATCCTATCATTACACCTGCAACTAAGGCTGAGGAAGGTCATGATGAAGATATCAGCAGAGAAGATATCCTTTCAAAGGGAATCGTACCGGAGGATATCTATCTGAAAATGGAAGAGTACACGAGAGCACTTTTCCAAAGAGGTACTGAAATGGCTGCAAAAAGAGGATTGATCCTGGTGGATACGAAATATGAGTTCGGAATTAGGAACGGTGAAGTGATCCTGATCGATGAGATCCACACCCCGGATTCTTCACGTTATTTTTATGCCGACGGTTATCATGAAAGACAAGATCGAAATGAGCCGCAAAAGCAATTATCAAAGGAATTCGTGCGTCAGTGGTTGATCGAGAATGGTTTCCAGGGTCTTGAGGGTCAGACGATGCCTTTTATGCCTGATGAGTTTGTTCAAACGGTTACTGACAGATATATCGAGTTGTACGAGCGTATCACTGGGAATGAATTTAAGAAGGCTGATACGGACATGATCGAGGAAAGAATCCAGAAGAATGTAGAAGAATTCCTGGCAGCACTTTGATGAGTGCTACACTTGTTTTAGGAGCCAGTACAAATACTTCTCGCTATTCAAATATGGCGATGAGATCCCTCCTGAAGCATGGTCATCCTATTTATGCCGTTGGCAAAACGGGTGGGGAAGTGCAAGGTGTTCAAATAGAAAAGACAATAGACCAGAAATGGTCCGTTGATACGGTCACCCTGTATTTAAATCCATTACACCAGCAAGCCTATTATCAGCAGATTATTCAGCTTAAACCAAGAAGAGTGATCTTTAATCCAGGTGCTGAAAACCCAGAATTCTATGATCTTCTTTCGAAAGAAGGAATCGAAATAGTCAATGCATGCACATTGGTTCTGCTTTCGGTGAATACCTACTGATTCGACGGGATTTCTAATCTGAGCCATTCTATGGCAGCTGTTCTATCAGTAAATACTTTGGTTTTGATGTACGGTTTGTTGATTGCCAAGTAAAAATTACCGATTAGGCGGTGACCGATGTTGTCTACAAGTAGAGCTTTGGCAACTGTATATTCAGCAAATTCTTTCGAGGCGATCAATTCCTTTGCCTTTTTTGAGACATCCGCGAGGTGTTCAAAGCTTACGACAATTGCATAAGGTTTTCCTTCTGCAATCGATTTATTTAGTGTTTTTAGCTCAAGAACGTCTTCCACTTCCATTGTGCAGCCTTCAAGAACTACATTTTCAATGACGTGCGGTTCTATAAGAGAAACCCTGTATTTATCTGTACGAAAAATGTTGTTCAACTTTTTCTTGTTTGCGGATAAAACGAAATTAAGAATCTTTTTTTATCGGGCAAATACTTATTAATCAACGCGATAGAATATTCAGTGAATTGATCGGATTTACCATCTTGAATGATTAATTTTGGGGGTCTAAAAATGCACGAATGGAGAAAATTTCCAGAGCCCTTTTTTCAATGAAGTTAATGACCTACGCGATGATGCTATTCTTTCTTGGAATAGGTGCCGCGACGTTCATTGAGTCCGCATATGATATTCAAACGGCCAAAATACTAATTTACAATGCCCTTTGGTTTGAGATATTGCTTGTATATCTGGCAATTATTCTCATTGCCAATATTTTCAGATATCAGATGTTTAGCAAAGAGAAGATCGCAATGCTTGTCTTCCATCTATCGTTCATTTTAATTTTGATCGGGGCAGGGATCACACGATTTGTGAGCTATGAAGGATTAATGCTTATCCGAGAAGGCCAACAGTCCAACTTCATTTATTCTTCTGATCCACACCTTTGGTTTAGGATCAATGATGGGGAGATGCAGTATACCTATGCTGAAAAACTATACATGACAGAGGTCAAACCTTTAGGTATGGATTTGAATTCGTTTTCTATTCCAGTTTCATTTCCTGGTCACAATTCTGATATTGAGATAGAATATCTTGGGTACCAGAAAAAAATGATCGATTCTTTGGTGATCAATGATTCGATCAACGGAAGTGTTCTTGAGATCATGACGAATGGGATGCAATCGAATTACCTTGAGCCAGGAGGCTTCTTAATGGCTGGAGAAGCTGCGATTTCCTTTGATAAAAAGGATGCGATGCCGGGAATTTATCTTTTCAAACAAGGAGCCAAGATCAAAATGCAATCCAAATTGCCAGTGAGATATCTACCAATGGCTCAGATGCAGAAATATCGCCAATCCGGTGAAGAAGTTCCAGATTCACTTTTTGTCGAAGTTCCTGTTGATAGTGTTGTCCAATTTCAGACGTTGACACTGTATCAAAGCGGTAATGAGCAATTTGTTTTCAAGCAAGTTGTAGATCATGCGAAGAGAATGTTGCTTCCTTCCGGAAGAAAGGACGTTGGACAGGATTATCTGACCGTAAAGATCACGGATGGTGATCAGTCGAAGGTCGTTCAGTTGCAAGGTGGTATGGGTATGATCCCGGAACATGAAATGTTTACACTCAACGGACTTACCTATGAAATGGAATATGGTTCTACCAGAATTGAGTTACCTTTTTCAATTGCATGCAGGGATTTTCAACTGGACAGATATCCTGGATCAATGGCACCATCTTCCTTTGCGAGTGAAGTGACAGTGATAGATGAAAAGAAAGGATTTAAGAAAGATTACAGGATCTTCATGAATAATGTTCTTGATTATGGTGGATATCGATTCTTTCAATCAAGTTATGATCCAGATGAACTTGGAACACGTTTGAGTGTTAATCATGACTGGTGGGGAACCAATATCACCTACCTTGGTTATTTGTTGATGAGTATTGGAATGATCATGTCTTTGTTTGCACCGGTCGGCAGATTCAGAGAATTAAATGGACTTCTTAGGAAGTCGAAAGAAAAAAGAGAAAAGATGATCAATGTCCTTATTCTATTGATTGCTTTTGGTTTTGTTTCTTCTCCTTCGATTGCACAGAACCAACATGAAGGACACGAACATCACGAACATGAGCATCAAGGGAATGATCATTCGGTAGAAGTAAAGAAAACAGCAGTCAGAACTCCTATATATCGAGTGATGTCTGAGGAGCATTCTGAAGGGCTGGCCTCTTTGTTGGTTCAAGATCAGGATGGAAGGATCATCCCAATGCACACCTTATGTGACCAAATCCTTAGAAAAGTATATCGAGCAAATAAATTCAACGATCTGAATGCAGTTCAGGTTGTGATGAGTATGCATATGTATCCGGATTACTGGATGGATCAGAAGGTAATTAACGTTTCGTCCAACTTGAAGGAATCGCTGAAATTGAAAGATGGATATGCATCATTCCGAGAATTGGCAGATGAGAACGGTGATTTTAAATTGATGAAAGAGTATCAAGTCGCTCATCAGAAACTTGAATCAAAGAGAAATGAGTATGACAAAAAACTGATCAAGCTGGTAGAAAGATTCCAGGTAATGCAAGCGGTTTTTTCCTGGCAATTCATGAAGATCCTTCCTGCTAAAGGAGCACCGAACAATCAATGGTTCATCCCATTAAGTATGGAGGTGATGCAATATGACACTACTTCTTCAACTATGGCGTTGAGATATATCTCTGGATTAGATAAAGCTTCAGAATTGAACAAGTTTGGTGAAGTTGCGGATTTATTGAAGGATCTTAAAACGTATCAAAGAGAAGCAGGGGAGAAGGTGGTGCCTTCTGAGTCTAAGGTGAATATGGAAATTCGCTACAACAAAATGAATATATTTGGAAATTCATTGAAGATGTACAGTCTCATTGGATTTATTCTATTAATCGTTTTCTTCGTTCGGATATTCCTGAAACCTTCCGACCGTTCTGAAAAGACTGTGAAGCGCATTGGAAATGTTTTAGTCGGCTTACTTGTCATTGTTTTTATATACCATGGGTTTGGTCTAGGGATGCGATGGAACATTTCTGGTCACGCACCCTGGAGTAATGGATACGAAGCAGTTGTATTTATTGCTTGGGTGACCATGATTGCAGGTTTCAGCTTTATGAAGAAAAATCCGGTGATCATTGCCGGAACAGCAATTCTTGCTGCCTTAATGATCTTTGTAACTGAGATGAATTTGATGGATCCGGAAATCACTCCATTACAACCGGTATTGAAATCATATTGGTTGATGATTCACGTAGCGATTATTACAGGAAGCTATGGATTCCTTGGATTAGGAGCCATTTTAAGTTTCCTCAATTTGACGATGTATATTTTCAGAAATAAAAATAATGGTAAATTGATCACGTTACATATCAATGAGCTTTCACATGTAGCTGAAATGACCATGACGATTGGGTTGTTCATGTTAACGATAGGCACCTTTCTGGGTGGAATCTGGGCCAATGAATCATGGGGAAGATATTGGGGATGGGATCCCAAAGAAACATGGGCGTTGGTGTCAGTACTGGTCTATGCGGTAATTCTACATTTAAGATTCATTCCGGCACTAAACGGTAAGTTTTTGTTCAATCTGGTTAGCTTCTGGGGTTATTCAGCCATTTTATTCACCTTCTTTGGGGTTAATTTTTACCTTGTAGGATTGCATTCATATGCTCAGGGTGAGGGACTTGGTAAATTTCCATTGTGGTTGTGGGTAACAATAGGTATTTTTGTTTTGTACTCAATGCTCTCATTTTTGAAAAGTAGACAATATAAAAAA
>CALCCB010000148.1 GCA_937899625.1 uncultured Bacteroidota bacterium | reverse complement strand
CAATGATTTGTTTTAATGGAGGAAGACCTGAAGAAGACGGTACGTACTCAGAACAAACTAAATATGGTATGTGGGGAGTGATCATTCATGAGGTAGGACACAACTTCTTCCCTATGATCATTAATTCTGATGAAAGACAGTGGACGTGGATGGATGAAGGTTTAAATACTTTCGTTCAGTTTCTAACCGAACAGGAATGGGAAAGAGGATATCCATCAAGAAGAGGACCTGCCCACATGATCGTTGACTACATGTCAGGCGACAAGAGCAGAATCTCCCCTATTATGACCAATTCTGAATCGATCTTCCAGTTTGGAAACAATGCATATGGAAAGCCAGCAACAGCACTTAACATTTTGCGCGAAACAGTTATGGGTCGTGAATTATTTGATTACGCCTTCAAAACATATTGTGAAAGATGGGCATTCAAACACCCTACTCCTGCAGACTTTTTCAGAACGATGGAAGATGCCTCAGCCGTTGACCTTGACTGGTTCTGGAGAGGTTGGTTCTACTCCACTGATCACGTGGATATCTCATTGGATCAAGTGAAATGGTTCCAGTTAAATACGATGAATCCGACAATTGAAAAAGCATTCAATAAGGAACAATCTGAAAATGCAGATCAAAACATTTCGATTATCAGAAACAAAGAGATGATCAAGGAAACATACAATGAAAGAGATGATCAGATCGATGATTACTATGCAAAAAGAGACATCTATCTTGTTGATGCCCTTGATAAGAAAGAATACGAAGAATTCATGAACACACTTTCTGAAGAGGATAAGCTACCTCTTTCTTCTGATAAGCAGTTCTACGAATTGACATTCTCAAACATTGGTGGATTAGTGATGCCACTAATCATACAGGTTAATTACAAGGATAACACTTCAGAAGTGATCAAGATCCCTGCTGAGATCTGGAAAACATACGAACAAAAAGTTTCAAAGGTATTGATCCTGGACAAGGAAGTAAGTTCGTTTAGACTTGATCCTTTCCTTGAAACGGCAGATACAGATCTAGGCAACAATTCGTGGCCTCAGGAGCAAATCCCATCGAGATACGAACTATTCAAACAAAAGCAATCGAGAGAAAATCCGATGCAACGCCAGAAAAGAGTTGACGAGATAAACAGACAATAAAAATAAGCCGGTATTACCGGCTTATTTTTTGCACCTACTTTGCTTACTTTTGAATATGAGAATTCAACTCCTGCTTTTCATACTGGCACTATTGATTGCTGACAAGGTAATTGGACAAAGTCCAGAGCAGTTAGCTTCATTCTCTTTCGTTAGCCACCCAGAACAACGCTATGGATTTGATCCATGTCATTACAAGGAATGGGAAAAGCATCATATCCAGAAAAAGAATGAATCGGGCAACAAATTTTGCGTAAGTAACAAGGCGGTTGGTTTTCTTGAAACAGATGTGGTGATCTTTCTTTTTGATCGAATACCCAATCCCCAGAAACTTTCGTTTGAATATGGAGAAGGAAAAAAAATACCCTTCCAGCTTGATTCTGACACTTCCGCGACACTTTATTTACCAAGGGAAAGAAATAGCTATCTCGTTAAGGCTAAGCTCGAAGATCAGGTCGTTTCATATTTAAACATTAAAGTTTATAAGCCCATTGTGCAGGAAGTTCAAATTGTACTTCTTAATGATAGTGAGGTGGACGAACAGCTGATCCAGAAATACCTGGACTCTGTTTATCTCCAATGTAATTTCCAGCTCAAAATATTACCTCCTATTTCATATAAAGACTCTATCCTTCAGAGTATTTTACTGGATAATCCAAGCTATCAAAACGACAGATATACGAGACAAATGAGAGAGTTCAGAGATCGTTTTTTCGAAGGAGATCTTTATGCTAAAAACAAATACTACCTGTTTATCATTGATGGGTTTGTGAACAAGTCCCGAAAAGGATACATGCCAAAAAATAAAGCATTTGGTTTTGTTAAATCACAGACTTCCCCTCGTTTTGAACTAACCATTGCCCGTCAGTTAGGCTATGGAGTGGGTGTTCTCAATAATTCATGGGCTAATAACGGGCCTTCAAGGGGCTCAACTTTAAACCTCATGGACATCAATGGTGGCACCGAGTTAACAATGGATCAGTGGGATGACTTGCATCGTTATTACAAAAACTTCCTATTTTATGATGGAGACGAAGATGTGATCACCAATAACGGAATGGTTGCTTATTATTTTTGGGAAGAAGACGCTCAAGGCAAAATCATTTCAGCTGATTCCGTTTTACTCACCGCTATAAAAAGACCGTACAAGAAGAATTATCGTTCATATCACTTGAATATTCAGGATCAATTGTTTGAGGTAGTATTTCAGTATAAAACCATTCTTATATGCTGGCTACACTTCATTCTATGGGGAGTTCTTTTTCTAGTGTTCATTATTGTAAGAGCAGTGGTCAAGCGCAGGTGGAAGAGAGATCTAACTTCTTATGCCAAAAGAAAAATGATCAAATGGGCAGTTGGTTCGGCGACAATACTCCTCTCCTATTTCGGGTATTATTTCATCGGATATCAACTGGATAAATACCAGGTTGTTTCCGGTCACATCAGTGAATTTGATGAATTAGGATATTACGCTGTTAATAGATCTGTACTTCAAAATGAATTCCTCAGAGATAACCCGGAAAGTACTCTCAGCTCAGAGATATTGATCAAAAAAGGTGATCAGTGGTACATTAAACAAAGAAAAAAAGTGTTGTATTTCGATGCCAAACAAGGCCTTGATGGAAAAATAACCGAATTGAAATTCATCTCAGATAATGATAATCTGATCTTAAAACATCATCAATACCTAAGGCCGGCATCAAGCCATTATATCGTTATCAACTGCATCTCTCCTGATGATTCATTGACAGATCAGAGAGTATACAACCACCTGGGAATCGATTTAACATCAAAACTAATCTTATCTGATGCTACCAAACGAATTCTGGTCTTTGTAAATGGTTATCGACCAACTTCAAACGGTCACAGTTTTGAAGAGAATTTTGGCGACATACAAAAAAATGGCATTGAATTCCCAAATTCTTCAAACTTGATCTACAACTATGATCGATTCAATTACTGGAGGCCGTGGAAAGCAATTGATGAACAATTCATCAAAAGGATCAATCCCACTGAAACGTATTACGCTGACGGACATTTTAGCGTGGAAACCAGCAATCACAGAAGTTTATATTCATTTTCATCTTTATCCACCAGCTATCCCAGGAGATGTAACAATCGCAAAAAACACATCTGTCACACACAAAAGATAAAGTCGCTTAGTTTATATGGAGACAAAGTTGTTAAGACAAAAGATCTTTTACCTAGCAACTCCAATCAATCAGGTTTTGACAAAAGAGTTAATAATGGAAAAATTGCCGGCAGAAATCTACTGGTCATGCTGAACGAAATCCCAAATCGATCTGTGAACGATACGTTATTCATTGTTGCTCACAGCATGGGATACGCCTATTCACTTGGCATCATTGAAGAATTGAGAGGTAAAATCGCTTTTGGTGGGTATTATATCATTTCACCTGAAAACGCATCCGCAGGAAAAGTAAAATTAGATGAATGGGGTCAGGTGTGGCAATATGGAAGTGACTTCATTACAGACCCTCCTTGCCTTCAGGATGGTGTTGCTCCTCAAACTTGCGCAGGTGGTTTATCAGAAAACGAACGTGTTTATATCCCTGAAAACCTTTATTACAGGAAAGGATTTTTTGACTCTCACTTTATCGGATATTATGAATGGATCTTCAAGATTCCCGAAGGACAAAAAGGAAGAATACTACAGCATTAGATCATTCCCAGTTCATTTGCTTGAAATGGTCAAACTTATCCTTGATATAAGTGATCAATTCCATCTCAGAAGCAGTCTTTAGAAAATCATCATTGACATTAAGGAAAGCGATGAAAGAATCAAACTTTTCTTCTTCAAGATCTATGATCTCGTAGGCAACATAAAGTCGAAGTAACTCTTTAACAACCATACGTTGATCATCCTTGTACTCCTGTTCAGCAATCCAGCGCTTATTTCGTTCAACTTTTGAAAAAGCCTGATACAATGCTGTGATTGGACTTTGAAGAGCTTCAATTCCGGTTACCATTCGCGTTTCTCTCATTGCAAGAGCCGCTCTTTCTTCTTTTATCTGATCAAGTGTCTTTAATGGTCGAACAACCACCTCAGTGACTTCCTGAGGCCTTCCTTCAATATAAATGGTTCTTTTGCATTGACAATTTGAGTCAGCTTCAACTATAACAGTATATAATGGATAATCCTTGACAGATAAAGCTATGGTATCACCGTTATTCACGTAAACAGAAAAAGAACCATTCGGTTGACCAAAAACTCCTCGTCCATTCGATCTGTTTACAACCATAAGATTATAGAAAGCCTGTGGCCTAAGAGAATCTATAACCTTCCCTGTAAAGAGTACCCTGTCACATTCTTGCGAACTGGAGGTAAAAGGAACGAACAATAAAGCGACAATGATCAACCTTAGCATAAAACGAAAATAGCAAAAATGAAACCAATGTTCTAAATACGCTTTGTTATATAACGTTAAATCTGCTTTTTATATTTGTAAACACAACTAATTTATATTTGTCAATTTTTAGCACCAAAATGAAACCCAACCAATAAAACAATTATTCGGTAAATTTGCAATGTGAAAAGAGTGGTCGTAGGTTTATCAGGCGGTGTTGACTCCAGTGTAGCAGCTTATTTACTGTTACAGGAAGGATATGAAGTAATCGGCATGTTCATGCGCAACTGGCATGACGAAAGCGTAACATTATCTGACGATTGTCCATGGATTGACGATTCAAACGACGCACTTATTATTGCCCAGCAACTTGGAATACCCTTTCAGGTGATCGATCTCTCAGAAGAGTATAAAAGTCGCATTGTAGACTATATGTTCAGTGAATACGAATCAGGCAGAACACCAAATCCAGATGTATTATGTAACAGAGAGATCAAATTTGATGTCTTTTTAAAGGCAGCAATGGATCTGGGAGCTGATTACGTTGCTACAGGTCATTATTGCAGGAAAATTGAGCACGAGGACGGCACTTTTGGTCTACTCGCCGGTAAAGATCCAAATAAGGATCAGAGTTATTTTCTGTGTCAGTTAAATCAAGAACAGTTATCCAAAGCACTTTTTCCGATTGGCGAATTATTGAAACCTGAAGTAAGAGCAATTGCAGCGCAGATGGGATTAGTAACCGCTGAAAAGAAAGACTCTCAGGGCTTGTGCTTTGTAGGCAAGATCAGTCTTCCAACATTTCTTCAGCAAAAGCTTCAACCAATCAAAGGGGATGTGATTGAAGTTTCACCGGATCTACCACAATTCAAGGCGTATGATCTGCTCGAAGTAAACCCAAATAACATCGAAGAGCTGGCAAAACCTTTTCAATACAAAAGAGAAGACGGAAAGAAAGTGGTAGAACACAATGGGGCTCATTATTACACTGTCGGACAGAGAAAAGGCCTACACATTGGAGGTCGCCCTCAGCCATCATTCGTGATCGGAATAGACATCGAAAATAACATTGTATTTTCCGGTCAAACAGAAGAACATCCTGGATTAAACCGCTGGGCCCTGAAACTACAGAAAGACACAATGAATTGGATCAATTCTAATTTTGAAATGAACACGGATGAAAATCTGGAAGTCTCTGCAAGGATCAGATATCGACAACCACTTAAGAAAGCACATTTGATCAAAAAGAATGGCCAGTTCTTTCTTTTGTTCGAGAAGAAGCAGAAAGGTGTTGCCCCCGGACAGTTTGCAGCCTGGTACAAAGGTGAAGAACTTATTGGTTCTGCTGTTATCGAAAGTTAAGCTTGCTTATATTCCGAAAAAGTACCATTTCTATAGAAAATCACAATTCTATCGATTTCATTATTGTCTTTCTCTTCGATGAGTGTCTCATTTTTTACTTGATTTAACTCGCTATAGGATGTTGAAGAAGAATCATTTATCTCCCCTGTAATCAACCAATGAGCATTTACTCGAGGAAAACCAGCAAGTACCTTCTCTAGGAAATCCAAGCCAGGCTTACTTCTACCGGACAATACGTGACTCACGTTAGACCGTTGAACACCAATTTTATCTGCAAAAGAAGAAGGCGTAAGATTATGCATCTTGATCACCATTTGAATTCGCTCAGAGATTAACATTTGTAAATTATTTTTGCTGAATTAGATATTTACAAATGTATACAAAAAAAATAGGAGTCCAAACGAACTCCTATCCTACTGATTATGATTGGTTTACTTAATTCATGCTAAACGAATGAAAAATTGAGTTTTGCTGAACACTTTTAGCTTGTTCTGCAGTTTTAATAGCATCCATTAATTTCGCTACTTCATGGATATTCATCTTGCTCTTAGTCCCTTGTACTCTGTGTTGTGCAAGCTTGTACTGTGCTAATTTCAAACTGTTATTTATCATGATTCCTTTTTTAATTTTCACTATTTATCATTCGATACAGGGCCATTTACGCCCGCTTCGATCAGAATGTTTCAAAAAAAATGAAATAAATTAAAAAATGTCAATTAAAACATGAATAAATGACTTTAAAAAAGCCACTTAAACACTTAAAAAACAATAGAATACAGAAGGAAATATAAATTTAGATATTTATTTATTTTTTTATTAACGGATAGATCAACGACTCCAACCCATTCACCTTGATCTCAAGAATAATTGCAAGCTGCTCCCCTATTTTGCCTTTTGGGAACCCTTCATTCTTCATCCAAACCAAATAAGGCTCGGGTATATGAATCAAAAAATGCCCTTTGTATTTACCAAAGGGCATTTTCGTATTTGCGAGTTTGATCAACTCATTTCGATTATCCATCATGCTTTTGATGGAGTAGCTTCAATGGTTAATAAAAGGAACTTCCAGAATTTTTGGACAGATGAAATCTGCACTTTTTCATCCGGACTATGCGCACCTCTAATGTTCGGTCCAAAAGAAATCATATCTACTCCTGGTAAGTGTTTTCCTAAAATCCCACATTCTAAACCTGCGTGACACGCTTTTACTTGTGGCTCTTCATTGAACGTTGTTCGATACAAGTCGTTCATTAAATGCAGGATCCTTGAATTTGAATTTGGAGCCCATCCAGGATAATCTCCAGTTTGAACTACCGCACAACCCATGTTTTCAAAAGCACTTCTGATCATGTTAGCAATGTCTCCTTTACTGGATTCGACACTTGATCGCTGAAGGGATTGGGTAGAAAACTCTCCATCCTTAATGATCACTCTAGCCAAACTAGAAGACGCCTCAACTAACCCTTCAATCTCAGGACTCATTCGATAAACTCCATTATGTACCGCATAAAGCGCATTTAAAATCTTATGCAGATCTTGGTCATCTACGGCTTTCTCAGAATCGCTTGCCTGACCAACACTAATGCTTAAATTTGGTTCAATCAAACCGTATTCACGATTCAACATAGCAAAGTAAGAATCCGTTTCACTTGCTAAAAACGATAGAGATCCTTTTGGAGCAGATATAACACAAGAAGCCTCTCTTGGAATTGCATTCCTTAGACTACCGCCATCAAATTCGATCAGCTGTATGTCAACAAGTGATACCAAGTGATACAAATACCGAACAAGCAACTTATTTGCATTTCCTCTACCCAGATGAATGTCCATTCCTGAGTGTCCACCAAGAAGCCCTTTTAAAACAATTGAAAAACACTCAAAATCATGTTTAACAGATACTTGTGTGTATTTATATGAAGTGTTAGTATCTATACCACCTGCACAACCAATTGATAATTCATCGTCATCTTCTGTATCAAGATTCAATAAGATCTTTCCTGACAAAAGACCTCCATCCATTTCCTTGGCACCTGTCATACCTGTTTCTTCATCGATCGTGAAAAAGGCTTCAAGCGCTGGATGCTTGATGTCTTTTGAAGACAATAATGCCATAATTGCAGCAACACCTATTCCATTGTCTGCCCCAAGAGTAGTTCCTTTTGCTTTAACCCAATCACCATCCACGATCATTTCAATAGCTTGAGAATCAAAGTCAAACACCGTTTCATTGTTCTTTTGATGAACCATATCAAGGTGTGACTGAAGGATCAACGTTTCTCGATCTTCCATTCCAGCAAACGCAGGTTTTTTGATGATCACGTTACCGATTTTATCAACCTTCGTCTCCAACCCTAATGAATTCCCAAAATCAACCATAAACTTGATCACTCTTTCCTCCTTTTTAGAAGGCCTCGGAACATCATTAAGATCATTAAAATGATTCCATAACTCTTTCGGTTCTAAATTTCTTACACTCATAGATTATTTTTTAATTGATCCTGTATTCTTGGTTCCGCAATTCTTTCGATGTATAATTTCTCCACTTTTGCTCTGGCCCATGGTGTTTTTCTCAAAAATTTCAGACTACTCTTTATGCTGGGTTCATGATTAAAACAATTGATCTTGATCAAATACCCTAAATGATCCCAACCGAGTTTATCTACCAATTCTTTTAGCATTCGCTCCAAAGTAATACCATGAAGTGGATCCATATCTGATTATTTGACAAGTTTTCTGTACTTGATCCTTTTTGGTCCGGAATCACCAAGTCGCTTCTTCTTATTCTCTTCGTATTCTGTATATGAACCTTCAAACCAATAGACCTGAGAATCTCCTTCAAAGGCTAAAATGTGGGTGCAAATTCTATCAAGGAACCAACGGTCGTGGGAAATGATCACGGCACAACCTGCAAAGTTCTGAATTCCTTCTTCAAGAGCTCTTAATGTATTGATATCAATGTCGTTGGTTGGCTCATCCAATAAAAGTACGTTCGCTTCTGTTTTAAGCGTCATTGCCAAATGCAGCCTGTTCCTTTCTCCACCGGATAAAACACCTACTTTCTTGTTCTGGTCCGCTCCGTTGAAATTAAACTTGGAGAGATATGCTCTGGAATTGATCTTTTGACTTCCAACTTCTACATATTCTAATCCATTAGAAACCACATCAAATACCGTTTTATCTGGATGAATATCCTTATGGGTTTGATCGACATAGCCAATCTTAACCGTTTCCCCTACCTTAAATTCCCCTGCATCTGGCTCGATCTCATCCATGATCATTTTAAAGATCGTCGTCTTACCAGCACCATTAGGCCCAATAATCCCAACGATTCCTGCTGGCGGTAAGTTAAAAATCAAGTCATCATAAAGTAATTTATCTCCAAAGGATTTCGCCACATGCGAAGCCTCAATTACATTCATCCCAAGTCTTGGACCGTTAGGGATTGGTATTTCCAGCGCCTCTTCTTTCGTCTTCTGATCTTCCACAAGCATTCGCTCGTAATTGGCAATCCTTGCTTTATTCTTGGCGTGTCTTCCTTTTGGATTCATGCGAACCCACTCCAACTCTCGAGCGAGCATTTTTTGACGCTTACTTTCTGATTTCTCCTCTTCCTTAAGTCGATTCCCCTTCTGCTCCAACCATGAGGTATAATTTCCTTTCCATGGAATACCTTCTCCTCTATCCAATTCTAAGATCCAACCAGCAACATTATCAAGGAAGTATCTATCGTGTGTTACTGCAATGACCGTCCCATTATATTGTTGAAGGTGTTGTTCCAACCAATCAATCGACTCAGCATCAAGGTGGTTGGTAGGCTCATCCAATAGAAGGACATCCGGATTTTGCAGTAGCAAACGGCATAGCGCAACCCTGCGCTTTTCACCCCCTGAAAGTGTAGAGATCTTCTGATCATCAGGAGGACAACGAAGCGCATCCATAGCCCTTTCAAGCTTTGAATCCAATTCCCAGGCATCGAGTGCATCGATCTTATCCTGAACTTTTGCCTGTCGAGCAATAAGCTTATCCATTTTATCAGGATCATTCAAAACCTCTTCATCCATGAAAGCATTGTTGATCTCCTCATATTCTTTCAGAACATCAACAGTTTCCTGAGCACCTTCCATAACGACTTCCTTAACGGTCTTATTCAAATCAAGCTCAGGTTCCTGAGGCAGATATCCTACAGAATACCCCGGAGAAAATACAACATCACCCTGGTAGTTTTTATCTAGCCCAGCAATGATCTTCATAACGGTCGACTTACCGGAACCATTCAAACCGATGATCCCAATTTTAGCTCCGTAAAAAAATGAAAGGTATATATCCTTAATGATCTGTTTTCCTTGTGGTGTGACTTTAGACACCCCGACCATTGAAAAAATGATCTTCTTATCTTCCGACATAATTGTTGATTTTAGGAAAACGAAGGTACAAAAACAAGCTAGAAGTTCATTATTCGCGTCGCCTATTTCTTACTTCATTTGCTTTAACTGAATCCCAAAAAGCACAATAAATGCCAATGGTAAAAGCGAGTAAAAGAATCCAAACATTAAAGCCACTCCATGGCCTTCGGCCGGAATAAATGAAAGTAAACTAAAAACAAAATATACAACCGGTATCATCTGAAACGGCACATAAAGCATATAACCTATTTTCTTGAGTCTCCACATCAATATAGCACCGATCAAACACACAATACTGCTCAATAAAACAATGATACCGAACCAAGACACCGCGTTGATCACACTATCAACCGTTCTCATTTGCGATTTTAAAGTTCCTTGACCTACCGCAGCTACCGAGTGAAACATCCTATAATAAAATCCGGCAAGAGAAAACACTAAAAAACCCTGAGCGATACCTAAACCATTTCCAACAAAAGATAAAATGCAGATCACTGTTAAAAATGAACTTCTTTCTTTCTCTTGATCTATTGAGCGGACATCATCTAATTGCAATTCATCCATAATTCTATCATAAAAAAAACCTCATTTCTGAGGTTTTCGTCTTTTTTAATCGATCAAATCTTTGCTGGAACTTAACCCATCTCCAGTTTTTGGTATTTTTCGAAGCTTGTTTTTAAACTCAGCCATTTTTACCCAAAATATGATAAAGATCACAAGATTGGCAAGTCCGGCAAAAGTACCAAGAAAGGGAACAAAGCCAACTAAACCAAGGATCGGCATTGTGATCCCTAAAGATCGTCCGTAATCTCCAACTTCTGGTTTTCCGCGATATTCAAATTCGGCTTTTACTGAATCACAGATCTTTGGATAAAGTATGAATGGATAGATGATATTAAATAATGGAATCAGCATCAGCCAAACATTCCCTGGCTCTACCAATCTATTTTTTTGATTTACCTCTTTCATTAAGTTTTGAAGGTTCATCAAATAAAGGATAGCAATTGTAAGAGAAATCGCCAAAACGATTAATACAAACCCTACCATTGCTGCTCCAAAAGCAAATTCTAAATCTCGTGAATACATAGTTATTTTTGTTAGTTAAATAAAAAAGGAACCCCGAAAGGTTCCTTTACTTTAAATTGTTCAGATTAAGCCATTTTCTTGAGGTTCATTCCGTACAGACCGATGAACACTGCAGAGAATACAAGACCCATTACAGGGAATCCGCCTCCCATTTCAGCAGGGATATCTTTAACAGCCATGTAACCAGCAATAAATACTACTAGTTCACCTACAGCATAAAGATAGAATCCCATCTTCTTCATCTTCCACATTTGAGCTGCTCCAACGATCTTAGAAACAGATCCTAAAAGTGCAAGCACAAGGAAGATCATTCCAGAAGTAACCATAGATCCTACTCCAGGGATGCTAGAAAGAGCATCCGCCATAGCAGCACCAGCGACTACAAGGATTAAATAAGCTAACGCACCAAGACCACTAGCGATCCACGTTAAGATACAAAGCACTGTTAATAAGGTAGGACGTGCTTCAGTTCCTGCATTCATGTTGTCTAATTCTGACATAGCAATAGATTTTAAGTTTGTACGACCAATATAGGAGTTTTAAATTTCTACAAATCACCTTGAATAAAAAATATAAGCATTAATTATCCACAGAAGAATGTTAGTGAACGTTTTGACGTTTTCAGTGAAGAATTGTAATTTTAGTTCATGAGACTATTTGTCATTTTAATATTAGGACTCTCTTTCATAGGCTGCAAGAAAGGAAAGGGCGAGTTCACACTTAAAGGAAACATATCGGATAAAACCTTCAACACTTCTCACACAGGAGCTGTTGTGAAACTTTATCAAGTGCCGGTTGGAACAACAGACCTTCAATTGATCGGCACCCAAACATTAGGATCAGATGGTAATTATTCCTTTACTTTCCCAAGAGATAAAATGGAACGTTACGTTTTAAAAGCTTCAAAAGATCTTTATTTCGATATTAACGAAAACATCTACTTTTCTACCATGACATTGAAAGAAGACAACGTCAGGAATTTTGGCACAACAGCCAAAAGCTGGGTCAATCTCCGCTTCATAAATGCTTCCCCCTCTTCTGTTTCTGACTTTCTTGCGTTCACTAAACAGGATGGAAAAGTGGATTGCGAAGAGTGTTGCTCCAAAGATCAGCAAAACTTATATGGAATAATAGATACATCGATCATATGTGTGAATGACGGAAATACTATGTACTCGTACTTCTATTATTTATCAGGAACTTCCAATAATGGAATAAAGTCGGTGATCACTACCGCATTTGATACGACCGAATTATTGCTTCAATACTAAATAGAGCCTTAATCCTGATCAAGTTCTATTCTGAGCTTCTGCTTTAACTGACGAACATAGGTTTCCTGCAGATATTTCAGATAATTATCAGTGCTTTTCGTAATACACTTTGAATAATGCTTCAACCGGTATTCAATATGCTCCTGAAGCATATCCACATAATCCAATGCCTGATCTAGATCCTTTGTTGCAGCCACAATAACATCCATGTGATTCATCAATGACAATTCAACGGCTTCTTTTCCTTTTACCCCTCTATCAATGCAGTCATAGTATATTTCCTTGATCGAGAACGAATCAAGAGTTTCAGTGTTCAGACTTTCCATCATCCATTTCGGGAACTCAAACTCTACCTCAAACTCAAGATCTTCATTCTCTGTGAGACGTGACTCAAGAAAACGATCAGGGAATCTAAATGCATCCTGCCAATTCAAATAATCCTGCCACAATCCAAATCTCCTCACATTATTTCCAAGATCGATCAATTTAAATCGATCCTTTTCTGGCAATCTTCTCGATCCTCTGCCGATCATCTGGTGGTATAAGGTCAAGGATCTCGTTGCTCTATTCAGAATGATTGTCTGAACCGTTGGTTCATCAAAACCTGTTGTAAGAATTCCAACCGAGGTCAGTATCGCATCTTGTGTCTCTTTAAACCACTTCAGAACATCTTTTCTGTCCTTGTCGCTGAAGGTTGAATCCAGGTGACGAATTTTATACCCTCTTTTCTTAAAGGTCTCCTCAACTCTGACAGAGGTATCAATTCCTGAGTTGAAAATTAAGGTCTTATCTCCGACTGCTACTTCTTCATAAGCAAAGAGTAGTTTTTCCTGCATGAAGTAATTACCATAAACTTGGTCTGAACTGTTTACAGTAAAATCACCGTTTGAACCGATCTTCAAACCATGTAAATTAACGTCATACGTATAGGTATCAGCATCCGCCAAATACCCTCCTTCGATTAATGAGGATATACTTTCACCTACAATAAGCTTATTATAATTGTCATTTAAGGGAAGAGCTCTGTTACTTGACAAAGGCGTAGCTGTTACACCAAGGATATTTCCTTCTTTATAAAATTGAAAGATCTTTCTGAAACTATTGTAGTGGGCTTCATCCACAATTACCAAACCAACTCCCTCAATGAAGTTCTCATCATCATTCAAACGATTGTTAAGCGTTTCAACCATCGCTATGAAACAATGATATTCATTTTGGTCAGGGATCGTCTTAACATCACTGCTGATGATCTTATTCCTTACCCCAATAGCCTGAAGCTGTTTAGAAGTCTGGATCGAAAGTTCTATCCTATGGGTCAAGATCAACACCTTTTCATTCCAATCAGAAATATATTTCTTGGTGATCTCAGAGAAAATTACTGTTTTACCTCCACCGGTCGGCAATTGATATAACAGGTTAAATTTCTTGCCGCTATTCTTTAATTCATCAAGGATAACAGATACTGTTCTATCTTGAAAAGGGTATAATTTTTTTGCTTCGTATAGGTCAGTATCTATCATGTGCTTGTTTGGAAAACAGGGGAGTAAAATTACGTCCATTATTCTGAATAAAAAAGTATATCCGCAACTCATTTCAGATTATTGGTAACATTCTTGCATTTCTATTATTCAGGAATGTGAACTAAGTTTCACACGAGCTATCAGAATAAAATTATTTTTGTAATTCAATAGCAAATTTTGACGACAATGAATTCACCAGAAAGAATAAAATGCTTAATCATTGGTTCAGGACCTGCAGGTTACACAGCGGCAATTTATGCTGCCAGAGCAGAAATGAAACCAGTGCTTTATCAAGGTATGCAGCCGGGCGGTCAGCTTACGACAACAAACGAAGTAGAGAATTTTCCTGGATATCCTGATGGAGTATCCGGACCAGAAATGATGGTACAATTAGAAGCTCAGGCAAAAAGATTTGAAACAGATATCCGATTTGGATTTATTACCAAAGTTGATTTTTCAGGAGACTTGCATAAGTGCTGGACGGAAGATGGACATGAGATCCATGCTGATACTGTAATCATCTCAACTGGAGCATCAGCCAAATATCTTGGGTTGGAGAGTGAGCAACATTACCTGAAAATTGGTGGTGGAGTCTCAGCGTGTGCAGTATGTGACGGCTTCTTCTACCGAGGACAAGAAACTGTGATCGTTGGTGCAGGAGACTCTGCATGTGAAGAGGCTCACTACTTGTCAAAGCTGTGCACTAAAGTAACGATGCTTGTTCGTAGAGATGAATTCAGAGCATCAAAGATCATGGCTGAACGAGTTAAAAACACGCCGAATATTGAAATTTTATTCAATACTCAGACTTTAGAAGTTCTTGGTGACGGAAATGGTGTAACAGGTGCCAAAGTAAAAAACAGTAAGACCGGAGAGGAAAGAGAAATCCCTTGCACTGGGTTTTTTGTTGCAATTGGTCACCAACCAAACACAGAGATCTTTAAAGATTACATTGATCTTGACGAAACAGGATATATTAAATATGCTCAACCTGGAACTTCAAAAACTAACGTCCCTGGGGTATTTGTAGCAGGAGATGCTGCTGATAAAAACTACCGACAAGCGATCACTGCGGCAGGTACTGGTTGTATGGCAGCGTTGGATGCTGAAAGATATCTTGCAGCTATAGAACACTAATAATTCCTTGGGAATTAAAAAGGGAGACTTAAGTCTCCCTTTTTTTGTTTCTTATCGTGCTGTTTTTTCGAGCATTGGGACAAACTTAAAAGTCCCAAATTCTAAAACCTCCAGATCACCGTCCGAAGTCTTGATCAATCTTTTCATGGTTTGTTCACTTCCCTCACCGACCGGGATCACAAGGATCCCTCCTACTTTTAATTGATCGATTAGTGCCTGAGGAACTTCCGGCGCCCCACATGTTACAATGATCTTATCGAATGGAGCATAAGCAGGCATCCCTTTGTAACCATCTCCATATTGAACTTTTGGATTATAATGAAAATGATCAAAGATCTTTTTCGCGTTCAGATAGAGTTCTTTTTGTCTTTCTATCGAATAAACTTTGGCACCCATCTCACAAAGGATCGAAGTTTGAAAACCTGAACCTGTTCCGATCTCCAATATTTTATCTCCTTTTTTTACCTCTAATAATTGTGTCTGAAACGCAACCGTGATGGGATGAGAGATCGTTTGCCCGGCTCCTATTTGAAATGCCTTATTCGAATATGCCTGTTCAACGAAAGCCACATCAAGAAAAAAGTGTCTGGGAACAGCATAAAACGCATCAAATATTGATTCATTCGTGATTCGTTCATCTTTACGAAGCTCCGCGATCAACTGCTTCCTCATGCCTTTATGCTTGAAAGTATCCTGAAATAACATGGCGCAAAAATAAACTTAAGTTAGTGATTGAAGAATGCTGATTTTCCAACAATGAGTTGTTGAATTATTTCTTCGCAATAAGGAAGCATTCTTTCCCGCTCCTCGGTTCAATCGAATTATAGCACTCTTTGATCGAAAGCTCTCTCAAATATTCCCTAAATAGTCCGTTATATTCCTCGATAGATCCTCCGAATGGCGGACCACCATCAAAATGAGTATTAAATAACACCCCAGCAAGCTTACCGTTTTCAGCAAGTAGCTCTGAGGACTTTTTCACATACTCAGCCCTTTTAGATGGATCAATAGCACAAAATAAAGTCTGCTCAAGAACAAGATCATATTCTCCTTCATGTTTGAAAAAATCTCCCAATATAAGATGATCATTCGGAAAATCAGGATTCCTGTCTTTGAAATTCTTTAGAGGTGGTTCCGCAAAATCCAGAAGCGTAACATTATGAAAATCTTTCAAAAATAAATACTCACCTTCATATCCATTACCGCAACCAGGTATCAGAATTCTCAGTTCCTTGTTTTCCAGTTGATCAATGTATTCTTTTATTGGTCTTGACACCTCTCCAATATCCCATCCTGTCTGCTGATCCTTATACCTTCCTTCCCAGTATTCTTCAGATAAAAATTGCGCCATACAATTCAAAAAAAAGTCCCGAATTCTCGGGACTTAAAATATTAATTTTTATTGATTTTTTTCGTGATCACTCTGCCATCTTCGACTTGAATATTAAGCAAATATTGACCAGCGTTAAGCAAAGAAAGATCAATTTGATCCTCCCCTGATAAATTCCCATTCGCAACGATCGAACCAGCAATTGTCGTAACATAATAAACTCCGTTCACGCCATTGATCATTAAACGATCTTCAAATGGATTAGGATAAACAGACACTTCATTTGTAAACGCCTCAATACCTGCTGATGACCGTACATCAAAAACTATGGTTCCCGGAGAAACACCCGCTGCAAAATTAGTGACAACATTGTTCGATGCGTCATAGACATAAATAGTTCCATACGAGAAGAAATCAGTAACGGATGTATAAAGATTTCCACTAACTGGATCTTGTGCAAGCTCATAATAGTTCAGGTCAAATCCAGCTACGGGACCCACTACATTCATCCCAGCCACATTAAATTCATTCAATACACTTTCCATAGAGATCTGATAAATGATCTTATCATCTCTCAAAGAAGAGGTTCCACATCCTGTACTTGCAGAAGCAAGATTTATCGTAGAATTCGTTGACCCATCGAATGAAACCTTTGAAATCGAAGCGCCCGACCAATCTTTGTTATTCACTGTGTAAATAAAACCATCCTTGATCATCATATTGTCCGGATTCTTTCCATCCACTCCAAGATCGATCTCATTACCATAAGTCATGGTAGAAAGATCAAGCTTACCGATTAATCCCACTTCATTTCCCCAATCAAAACCATTGTTCACAGCAACATATACATTGGTACCGTCAACAACAAGATTCTGTGAAGGGAACTGAGGACCATTTGCAGTCGTAAACTCCTGCACCAAAGTAAGGTCAGCAGCATTGTAAACATGCAAATAAGAAGTAAACGCAATCATATACTCTCCTCTTGTCGCAATGATCTTACCATCAGTATGTGCGATGTTACGAACTCCCGGACATGATACGGATGCTAATTCCTGATGAGAATCCAAGTCGAATTTATAGATCGTTTGATCGGCTGCTACATAATATTCATTACCTACCACAATTGCATCAGATGCAAAACGCTCTGAAACTAATGTGTTCACTACTTGATAAACTTGTGTAGCTGGATCATAAACAGCAACAGTTACCGGCTCAACGATCTGCGACGACATATAGTCGTAATAACCTTCGTTGACAATGATCACTTGATTAACGTAATTCTGCCCAAACACGAGTGCAGAGAATCCTGTAAACAGGGAAAGTAGAATTTTTTTCATTCGTACAGTTTTTAAAATGAATTGATAAATAAAAAACCCGACGACGAAAAAAGAAGGAATATCAACGCTTTTACGTCAATGGATCCGACTTTATTCTGAAGTCATATCTCCTGGAAAATGGCAAGTATTCTGACTTTCACCAACACCTCTAACCTTCCCATCCGAAGACAGTGGTAATCTAAGAGGTTTTAACAGTGATTACAGCTGCAGATACAGTTCCGGATTTTCACCGGATTCCTTTTTGATCCTCAACGGCACCATTAACCGATGCAAAAATAGTCACAATTTTATTATCACGGATCAATTCTTATCAAACTTGAACGTATACTGAACCATAATCGTTCTTGGAGACTCGATCTTTAAAGGTCGAAGCGAATAACTCCTATTAAAGATATTAGATCCAATCAAGGCTAACTTATGTTTATCCGTGAACTGATAAGATAATCGTGCATCAAAGATCCAGTTTCCGAAACGGTGCGCATTGAAATAATCCATGTAACGGAGATCCTGCAGATAATCATTACTCACAGTGAATTCTTCAAAATCTTTTATGATCGCATCCATATTAACAATCTTACTAAAATACTTAGCGCTCAGACCAATACCTATCTTTTTCTTGATCATCACTTCAAAATCTGCTTTTACATTATGCAGAAATCGATATTTAAGGATTTGCTTAGATCCATCAAGTGATGTTGTGTTGTACGTGAACACTCTATTCAGGGAATCGGTCGCATAAACAAAATCTGGAGTAAGGGTCTTCGGCACGATGTAGTTATACCCAGTCATAAATGTCATCTCAGCTTTTTTACCAAGCTTGGCAACCCCACTAAATGAAGCATCAATTCCCAAAACCCTTGATTCACCGGTATTCAAAAACTTAAATCCTGCACTTGATGACATTGTTTCAAGAGATGTAATCGGATGCCACACACCAAACATGTATTCAATCGTATTTTGATATTCCTGCCAGAAACCAGCTAAATCAAAGTACCCCATGATCTTCCCAAATTTCAAACCTTGTTTGATCCCTACTTCAGCATTCCAGCTGCTTTCAGGTTTCAAATCAGGATTTGGGAAAACACCAAAATTCCCAACCCCTGTTTTAATGAATCGTTCTGTGATCGTTGGGAATCTGAATCCTTGACCATAGCTGGCCCTCAAATAGGTTTCCTGATAGATCTTAAGACTAGTCCCCGCTCTGAAAATTGGCTTCAGCGCAGTAATCGTGTCATTCAATGCAAAATACTCTAGCCTTCCTCCAAGTGAAATATTCAACGTTTTATTGTATTTATTTTCAACCTGAGTATATGCAGAAACATTCATCATGTGATTATTCGGTGACCCTGAACCTTCATAAATATTCGCATATGAGTCAGTATACGTACCTGTAATTCCTCCGATGAAATCCAAGCCCTTCAATTGAGGATAGCTTTTCTGAAAAAGGTAATCTCCGTAATATGTCGTGGATTGATTGCTTTGATTAGCTGTCATATTATTCTCTACATGGAGAATTCTTGATCTAAAGCTGTGCTTTCCATCTGTTGATGTAAAGAAATTCACATAAGGGTCAATATTGAATATGATCTGATCCTGTAGGAAAATTGCTCCCGGATAAGCTCGGTACAAACCAGTTGAATCATCCAGCCAAGCCAATGGCATTGTGCTATGGGCAGCCATAAAGTTTCCATTTAAGCCATAGTTCAATCCTTTGATCTTCTTTGATCTGTAACGTAAGTTAAAATTTACTCGACCTCTGTAAGATGCCAATTGTTGCTCAGTAAAATTGGAAACAGTATCTGGGAGTACGCTTGCGACGAACGGATCTTGAATTGGAGGACCAATATATCCATGATCATAGTTCAGATTTCCTCCTACTACAAGATCCAGATTCTTGATCATTCTTGTATGAAGAAAATTCAACCCGTGAATTCCAGGATAAGTTGACCACCATGAAGTCTCCTCTGTAGAAGGATTTGAATATCCACCTGAATACACATTGATCTTGGTCATTGGCTTAGCTTTTGGATAAGCGGTACGGATATGAACAGAACCTGAAAGCGCAGAACTTCCTGACAACACTGAAGCCGCGCCTTTAATCACTTCCACTTGGGCAATGTTTTCTACAGGAATGAACCCCCATTCTGGCCTTCCAGCATCTCCAGAAAGCATCGGCATATCATCCACTATTACAGCAACTTTTGAACCTACTCCAAACGTAAATCCACTCCCCCCACGAATTTGAGGTTCTCCATCGAGAATATTAAGACCCGGCGTCTGATCAAGCGCAGACTCAATACTTCGTGTATTTTTGTTTTCGATCATCGCTGGTTTAATGATCTCCATTGAAACAGTCTGATCCTCGAAAGGCTTATCAAATTTTCCAACTTTAACTTCTACGTCCTGAAATTCCAGTACATACGTCCGAAGAACGAAATCAAGCGTCGTGGTCTGACCTTCAAAAACGGTCGTCATTAACGTATCGGTAATCAATCCCGTAGAACGACAAATGATCTGACACGGACCAACCGGCACTTCCAAAAGATAATTTCCCTTTTCATCTGTAATTGCTCCTACAGTGATATCCTTTTTATAGATCACAGATGCTCCAAGGATCACCTCCCCTTTTTCATCTCTGACTTTTCCTGTGATCTTTCCGGTCTGAGCATGTGTTAAGCCACTTAACCATACGCTCACAAATACAATTATCCATCTGGTCATGGAGCAAATATAAAATAAAACTGCCCCCAATTTATTGGGGGCAGCAATCGGTTATTAACAGCGTAAATTAAAGGATCACCTTGATGGTTTTAACAAGTCCTTCTTTTTGCATAGTTATAATATACATTCCATTCATACCAGAGATATTATATGCCCCTGACGTGTTTCCTGAGAAGATCTCCTGTCCAGCAGCATTAACAATAGAAAACTCTGCTGAAACCTCTCCTCCTTTAAAAGACAATGAATTTTCATTAATCAAAGGTGTTATCGCTAGCGAGTTTTCATCTATAGAAGCTGAAGAGTTATAGATAAGCTCAACATCATCGATCAAAACTTCATCATTGGCGGCTCCACCACCTGGTGTTTTGTTGGTAGTAAAAGTCACAAGGATATATGTGTTATTGACAGCAGGACCAACATAAGCCCAAGGAACTGACTTCCGAACCCATTGTCCGTTCGTAGGAGCAAAATTGTATGAAATTTCAGCCACTTTGTGTGGTTCAGAAGCCGCATCAATGTTATAACCATCCTTATAGTCGTAGTCATCATGAAGAACAGCGCTAACTCTTGCTTCCTGACTTGCAGATGCAGTGTACTTCACCCAAAATACTAAAGAATCAGGGGTATTTGTTAGTGATTCAGAGAAATTTGCATCACTCGTTTGCGAGTAATTGTAATTCGAAGCATCAGTAGCTGTGGAGTTACCCATATTCACACGACCAAGGGTAAGATTTCCGTTTGCAACAATTCCTAAAACACTGTTAGACCAAATTCTTGCACAGTATGTTCCGGTTGCTCCTGCTCTGACGCTTGTCGATCTTGAAACCTGTTGAGAACCTGCCCAAGCCATTCCTCCAGATGCGCTTTTAAAACTAGACCAATTCGTGGGCTCCTCTGTACTCGAACCAACATTGTCCCAGTTCTCCATATCACCATTTCCGACCTGTTGTTGTCCAAAAGAGGTCCCAGAAATAATCAGGCAAGCAAATAGTAGTTTTTTATTCATTGTTTCTCATTTAGAATTAGGCAAATATAAGAAAGTATCAGTTTCGAACGAAAAGCCAACCTTTGGCATAATTATTTCGTTTTAAAGACGTGAAAATGGCAAAACAAATATTAGAGTCTGAAAAGATCAAAGAAATAAATGAAGCGAACTTTATCGTTCGTCATTTTATTGATCTCAGCTCTAAACTATTACCATTCCTTGCTGAATTGCAACTCAAGCCAGCTCTTTCAGAAAAAGATCAAGAAGACAAAAACAAGATCATTCAAGTTTTTAATAGCTATGGATTTGATACTTGTACGTCACTGATCCTTATGCAGTCACCAATCCTAGACCAGATCAAAGAAGTATATCGAAAAATTCTTATCGGCAATAAAGAGGAAATCCAACTGTATTTATCCATCTTCCAAAAGGAACATATCAGACTCAAGAACAATTGGAAAAATTCTGGGTTGAATTAAGCTTCATTTATTTCATTTATTTTTGGGTATGCGCAAAGCAAAAGACCCTGGCTTAGGAAGTAAATTTAATCGTCCGGTAAAACGGATCATGAATTCCGATGGATCCTACAACATTATTCGTCAAGGAGGCCTCCAGGGTGTGCAGGACTTTTATAAATTCCTTGTAGTTTAAAGGATAAGCACTTTTGTTTTGTACCCTTTTTACAAATTTTGCTTGTTCATCAATAGTATTAAAAAATGTATCTTTCTCTATTCTGTTTTTAGAGTTTTTCATCAATGAATTTATATCATAATTCCTATCTATTTTTTTATAGTTATAGTCAGAATCCCTAAAGTTTACAGCTCCTGCTAAATTAAAGTAA
>CALCCB010000147.1 GCA_937899625.1 uncultured Bacteroidota bacterium | reverse complement strand
AGCAACTTTCCATTATAAAAAATATCGACCTGAAAATCTTTTGGTAATTTCCCATGAATCACAGTTGAATTGATCGAATCAAATGATACCATCCCGTCAATTGATCAGAATAGTTTCGATCTGACTCAAGTAAAGCACGCACCGAAGATCTTTAAAGAGGATTGTAAAGTGGATTGGTCCATGGACGCAAAATCAATACATGACTTTATAAGAGGTCTATCGCCCTACCCTGCTGCCTGGACAAACCTAACGAATGAGACATCGGGAGAAACTCGATCCTTTAAATTGTTTATATCAAGAAAAACAGGAATAAAAGTTACCGAAAGAAAGATCCTAACCACAAAAGAAGGAATACTATTTCCGTGCAGCGATGAGTACATTCTTATCACCGAATTTCAGCCCGAAGGAAAAAGAAGAATGCATTTTAAGGAGTTTCTTGCGGGAAACACCTTTGAAGACTGGGGAATTTAAACTACTAACATTCACCGATAAAATATATAGATTGGTCGAAAAAGTCAGTTGTAGCGTGGTTTTTAGGTGCCTTTATCAACAAAATTGTACTTTTATCAACAAAAAACCTACTTTTTACGCTGAAAGTCTTGACACGCTTGGATATTCCGATATATTTGTTTCGAAAATTTATTTACAAACATTCTAAAAAACCAGAACTATGAACAAAGCAGAATTGATCGATGCTATCGCAGCGGACGCTGGATTGTCAAAGGCAGATGCTAAGAAAGCATTGGACGCATTCGTTAACACTACAGCAGGAGCGTTGAAGAAAGGAGACAGAATCTCTCTAGTAGGATTCGGATCTTTCTCAGTTTCTAAAAGAGCTGCTAGAACGGGACGTAACCCACAAACTGGAAAAGAAATCAAAATCGCTGCTAAGAACGTTGTGCGTTTCAAGGCTGGCGCTGAACTTTCTGGAAAAGTTAACTAATTCGATTCTGAATTGGAATTTAAAGGGGCCTTCTGGCCCCTTTTGTTTTTATAGGCTATGATGGACAGAGAAGAACTTGTATTAAAAGAACTTTACGATCTCATTACTGAAAATAAACAAGAAATGTTCGATCGAATTGCCGCAGACCGAACAAGGCATGTCACGGTGGTGCTCGAAAATATATATCAGGAGCACAATGCTTCCGCGGTCCTAAGAACTTGTGATTGCTTTGGGATTCAAGAATTGCACATCATCGAGAAAGATAACACCTATAAAGTACAGCGTGAAATCGCAAGAGGGGCTGGAAGATGGGTCGATATGTTCAATTACTCTGAAGAAAACCCTACAGTGAGTTGCCTCAATAACCTAAAAAGCAAAGGCTACAATATCATTGCAACAACACCACATACCAAAGCAAACACGATCAATGATATTGACCTTTCCAAACCAGCAGCTTTCGTATTTGGAACTGAACGAAGAGGAATATCTGAGGAAGTGATCGAAATGGCAGATCATTTCGTTTCCATTCCAATGTACGGATTTACTGAAAGCTTTAATATCTCTGTATCGGCAGCTATAGTATTGAATACGATCCGTGAAAGGCTTGAGCGATCAAATCTCGACTGGAAGCTAACTAAAGAAGAACAACGCTCCCTGAAGATGCAATGGTGTCGGAGCATACTTAATGGCGGTCAAGCCCTTGAAGACGAAATACGTAGACGTTTATTTGAAAAAGAATAATATCTTTGTATCACTTGAAAACGATTTTTGTTCATTCATAATAAAAACCAACTGAAATGGGAAAAGGAGATAAAAAAACAGCGAAAGGAAAAAGATCAATGGGATCATACGGAAATACCCGCCCAAAAAAGAAATCTACTCCCGTAGCAGTTAAACCAGCAGTTAAAAAAGAAGCTGCTGAAGCGAAACCGGCAGCAAAGAAGTCGGCAGCGAAAAAGACAACTGCAAAAGCTGAGCCTAAGGCAAAAACAACAGCCGCAAAGAAAACGGCCGCAAAGAAAACGACCACTAAGAAAACTGAAAAATAATATATTAAAAGCTGTCGACCGACAGCTTTTTTTTTAACTGAAAATTGAGGAAAACATATTCCTTTTGTTAGTTCCTCACTCAGATTTATTTTGAACTTTGTACCACAATAAAATAGTAAACAACATGAAACATAACTTTGGAGCCGGACCCTGCATTTTACCACAGGATGTTTTCAAAGAAGCTGCTCAGGCAGTTTTGGATTTTAATGGTCTATCGATCCTCGAAGTTTCTCACAGACACAAAGATTTTGTCGCTGTAATGGACGAAGCAATGGACCTTGTTAAAAAGGCTCTGAATGTGCCTGCCGGATATTCAATCGTTTATCTTCAGGGTGGAGCCACACTTGGCTTTACAATTGCAGCCTTGAATATGATGAGAGATAAAAAGAAGGCTGGATACATCAATACAGGAACGTGGGCTTCTGGAGCTATCAAGGAAGCTAAAAAAGTAGGTGTCGATGTAAATGTTTTCGCATCATCTGAAGACAAAGGTTTTTCATACATCCCTAAAGGATATATTGTTCCGAGTGATGCGGATTACATCCACTTTACGTCAAACAATACTATTTACGGTACACAATTCAAGGAATTCCCAAAGACAGATCTTCCTTTAGTTTGTGATATGTCTTCGGATATTTTCTCTAAAGAGATCAATGTCGCAGAATTTGATCTGATCTATGCAGGAGCACAGAAAAATCTTGGACCAGCCGGAGCGACATTATACATTGTAAAAGATGACATCCTGGGTAAATCGACATCAGCATTTATGCCTACGTATCTTGACCTTAAGCCTCAGGTTGAAAAGGAATCAATGTTGAATACTCCACCGGTGTTTTCAGTATATGTAGCAATGCTTAACCTTCGCCACCTTTTGGCCAACGGAGGTGTTGAAGCCATCGAAGCAGCAAACAATGCGAAAGGAGATCTTCTTTATAATGAGATCGACAGCAATCCTTTATTCAACGGCTTTGCGGCTACCGAGGATCGATCAAACATGAATGTTACGTTTACATTACAGGAAGGCGCTAATGCTGAGGCATTCGACAAAATGTGGAAGGAAGCAGGAATCGTTGGACTTCCTGGTCACAGATCTGTAGGAGGTTACAGAGCTTCAATGTACAACGCACTTCAATTAGAAAGCGTGAAAGTACTTGTAGACGTTATGAAAGAATTCACAAGAACAAACGGATAATACAAATGAAGATCTTAGCAAACGACGGAATTTCTGCCGTAGGAAAAATAAAGTTAGAGGAAGCTGGATTTACAGTAATAACGGATAAGGTAAATCAAAACGATCTTATCAATTATATCAATTCAGAAAATATTGAAATGTTGTTGGTTAGAAGCGCCACAACTGCTCGAAAAGACATGATCGATGCGTGTCCAGGACTTAAACTAATTGGTCGTGGTGGTGTTGGAATGGACAATATTGATGTAGCCTATGCAAGAGAAAAGGGTCTAACAGTGATCAACACTCCCGCATCTTCATCTCAATCTGTAGCGGAGCTTGTTATCGGCCATATGTTCGCATTGTCAAGATTTCTATACGATTCATACAAGAACATGGAGTCAGGAGATTTCTCTGTTCTTAAGAAAAATTACGGAAAAGGTGTAGAACTTAGAGGAAAGACAATCGGTATCATCGGTTTCGGAAGAATTGGACAAAGCCTTGCTTCATATGCACTTGGATGCGGTATGAATGTAATTGCTGTCGATCAGTTCACAACCCCAGTAAATGTTAAAGTTCCTTTTGGAAACAATATTGAAGTGGATATTGAGATTACTCCAACCAATGATTTGAGCGCTGTCATCGGTAACCTTGATTTCATCTCATTACACGTGCCTAAACAAGCAGATGGAAGCGCAGTTATCTCTGCGAAGGAGTTTGCAATGATGAAGAAAGGTGTTCGCATTGTGAATGCCGCGCGTGGAGGAGTGATCAATGAAACTGACCTGATCGCTGCTCTGGACAATGGAACAGTTGCTGTGGTTGCTCTGGATGTTTTTGAGAATGAACCAAATCCAAGAAAGGAACTTTTGAGTCATCCTAAAATTGCGTGTACTCCACACATTGGAGCAGCAACACTGGAAGCTCAAGACAGAATCGGTGAAGAATTAGCCGCTCAGATCATTAGTCAGTTCGGTTAATCCATGAATTTTTAATAATCTTGTAATAGGGATGATTTCATCCCTATTTTTGTATTCAATCATGAGCAAGATCATTCCATTCAAAGCGGTTCGACCAGTAAGAGACAAGGTGCACTTAGTCGCGACTCGTCCCTATTATTCATACAAGAAAAACGTGTTGAAAGCTAAGCTGGAAGACAACCCCTTTACTTTCCTGCATATTATCAACCCGGAATTCGGTGCTGCGAAAAAAACAAAGCCTAATTCTCCGGAACGATTTAAACACGTCAAAGACAGATATCAGGAATTTCTTAAAGAAGGTATCTTAAAACAGGATGACCACAACCACCTTTACATTTACAAGCAGACGAAAGAAGGTCATGAATTCACCGGCATTGTTTGTGGAGCAAGCATTGATGAATACAACAAGGATCTGATCAAAAAGCACGAAGCAACGCTTACGTCGCGCGAACAGATGTTCACCACTTACCTTGATATTGTTGGATTCAACGCAGAGCCTGTTCTTCTATCCTATCCTCATAACAATGAGATCGATTCATTATTGAGTGAATATACTTCAAGTAGACCTGAATATGAATTCACGACAACTGACAGAATAAAACATGAGCTTTGGGTTTTGTCTGAAGAGCAAACTAAAAAGATTCAAGGTTCATTTGAAAAGATTGAAGCTTTATACATTGCTGATGGCCATCATCGCTCTGCTTCTTCGGCTGGTCTGAAAAAGATGAGGGAAACCAATAATAATGGTGGATTTCCGAATGAAGATTATTTTCTTGCTTATCTGATCGATGAAGAAAAAATGAAGATCCTGGAATTCAATAGATTGATAAAAGGATTGAATGGTCTATCTGAGAATGAATTTTTAAATCGTTTGGAAGAAAGTTTTACGGTTCATTCCCTCGACGGTCAATCGAAACCAAAACACCAACACCAATTCACCATGTGTTTAAGTGGTAAATGGTATTCACTTGATTGCAAAAATTCGATTATCGATCAAGACCATGCCGTGCGATCACTGGACCCTGAAATCCTGACTCAATATGTGTTGTCTCCAATCTTGAGCATCCATGATCTGAAAACGGACGAACGAATAGAATTCTCTTCAGGTGTGGAATCACTTGAATCAATTGAAGAGAAGATCTCGAAAAACAAATTTGACATTGCTTTTGTACTCTACCCTGTCACCATGGATCAGGTTAAAAAGGTAGCGGATCAGAATTTGATCATGCCTCCAAAATCCACTTGGGTGGAACCCAAACTAAGAAGCGGACTAACGATCTATAACATTAACGAATGAGTATCGCAGAAAACATAAACAGGATCAGAAAAGAAATCCCTGAGTATGTTACCCTCATCGCTGTTTCGAAAACAAAACCAATTCCGGATCTTTTGGAGGCATATGAAGCCGGACAAAGACATTTTGGTGAGAACAAAGTTCAGGAAATGGTTCAGAAATGGGAGAACATGCCAAAGGATATTCACTGGCATCTGATTGGTCATTTGCAAACGAACAAAGTAAAATACATTGCTTCCTTTGTATTTATGATCCATGCGATCGATAGTCTGAAACTTTTGAAGGAAGTCGACAAACAGGCTGCAAAAAATGGACGTACGATCGACGTATTACTTCAATTTTTTATTGCTAATGAAGAAACCAAGTTCGGCATGACTTGGGATGAAGCCTTCGAACTACTTCGTTCAGAAGAATTTCAAGCAATGAAAAACATTAGGATCAGAGGCGTTATGGGTATGGCGTCCTTCACTGAAGATGAGCAACAGATCAGAAAGGAATTCAATACACTGAAAAACTATTTTAGAGAGATCAAAGAAAACTTCTTAAGTCAGGCTGAATTCTTTGATACCATATCCATGGGAATGAGCGGTGACTATATACTTGCCATTGAAGAAGGAAGCACAATGGTTAGAGTTGGAAGTTCAATTTTCGGGTCAAGATGAGATTTGTAATCGGACTTCTATTGTGCTTAATTCAGCTGAGTACCTACTCACAGACCTATCAGGATTCTATTCGTGAGATCCGAGTAAAACATTATGCTGAGCTTACTGATCCGAAAAATGAGATCTTATCACAAGAGGAGATCGATCACTTCCAAGGATTGGATTATTTTCTCATCGACACCAGCTGGATCATCAATGCTACTTATAAAAAGAAAAAAGGTCCCAAATTCGAAATGATCACAACGACAGACCGAAGACCCGTGTACAGAAGGGCTGGATATATTTACTGCAAAAAGGATTCGATAGAATTCCGCCTCACCGTCTACAAAAACATAGCACTTAGTAAACAAGAGGAATACAAAGACTATTTATTCATTCCATTCAGAGACAAAACATCAGGAAAAGATTCATACGGTGGAGGAAGATATATCGACCTTTCAAAACCAAAACAGAAGGAAGTAAAGATCGACTTCAATCTTGCCTACAATCCTTATTGCTCCTACTCAGACAAATTTTCCTGCCCTATTCCACCGGAAGAAAACACATTAAGTATTGAGATCAAAGCTGGAGAAAAAACTCCTATCGGACACTAGAGAAACTTTGCTGAAAATCTCGACCTGACGGATTTTCAAACAATGACAATTCGAATTCCGGAACGATGGCAAATATGTGATCAAAAATGTCTGAAGTAATATCTTCATATTCACCCCACTCCTTCGTATTCGTAAAGCAATAAATCTCCAATGGAACTCCTTTATCGGTTGGATGCAATTGTCTGACCATCAAAGTCATTCCCTGATTGATCTCAACATTGTGACGAAGGTAGTATTCAATATACCTTCTGAACAACCCTAAATTAGTTTGTTTCCTTGCATTGATCAGCTCATCCCCCTTGAACCCGTGTTCTTCATTGTAGCTCTCGATCTCAGTTTGACGCTCTTTAATGAATTCCTTAAGCAACTTCAACTTGCTCAACCTATTGATCAATTCCTCAGAAGCAAAATGAACTGTATCTACTTCAATATAGACGGCTCTTTTAATCCTTCTTCCTTCAGACTCTTGCATTCCCCTCCAGTTCTTGAATGAATCAGAGATAAATGAATAGGTCGGGATTGTGGTAATGGTTTTATCGAAGTTCCTCACTTTAACTGTTGCCAGATTGATCTCTTCCACATCACCATCAGCTCCGTATTTATCCATCGTCACCCAGTCACCAATGCGGATCATATCATTTGCAGATAGCTGTATACTGCCAACAAAACCTAAGATCGTATCTTTAAATACCAAAATTAGAATCGCCGATACTGCCCCCAGTGATGTCAAGAAGAACAAAGGAGATTTATCCGTTAAAACGGACAACATCAAGATCATCAATATTCCGATCGAAACGATCTTGATCACCTGAAAATACGATTGAATAGGCTTATCTGAATAAGCTGGTTTTTCCTTGATATAATCCCTAAATGCATTTAAAATTCTTGATAACGAAACCATTATTGCATACAGCATGAGCAAAGAAACCAGCTTTGACATAGTTCCATTCATTTCAGGATATCGGTAGAACGCAATAGATAGAAAATATTCAAGGAACATCAAAGGCACAATATGAGCCATCGATCTGAATACTTTATTATTTACGAGATGGTCATCCAGTGTGGATTTTGTTCGATCCACCAATACATGAAGAATTTGCACCATGAACAAACGTGTAAGAAACCATGCTAGAAGTGAACTGGCAATCAATGCCACAAACATTCCTGCCGACCAATAAAACGCGTGTTCATTATATCCTTTAGTATCGAAATAGACCACCCCATCTTTTGAATATTGATAGAAATGCCTGATCCAGTCGATTATAAAATCCTTCATCCTTTTTTTAGGCAAAATTAAGGGTTTGAAAAGAACAGGCCCGAAATTCAACCTATTAAAAAAAGTTAATCTCCTGTGATTAGAAGATTTCATTCCAAAGGTTCTTTACCTTTGACTGTGAAGATATCCAAGGGATACATACTATTATTAGGCTTGATCACCTTACTGATCTTTCCACTCCCGGCTTATTTTGCTTTGACTTACTTTGAAGGTACCGATATTAAGGATTTCCTTCAATTAGACAACCTTAAAACCATCCCAATCTTATTTGGCCTAGAATTCGGGATCATTTACGCGTTTTTCTCAGCACTTCTTTTATCATCTCCTATATTCGAAAAACTACCCATGAGAGTTGATAAACTTATCGGAGAAATGGACATCTCATACGCAATGGGATTCTTTTTGTCGTTTTGTGCCGGTCTCGGAGAAGAGCTGCTTTTTAGAAGTGGTGTTCAGTTTTACCTTGGACCATGGGTCACTTCCATCCTGTTTGTAGCAATTCATGGTTATTTCACGATCAAGCCAATTGCGCAATCATTGTATGGATTGATTGTCCTCCCATTTATAGTACTTATCAGTTTTGGATTTGACCATTTCGGACTTTGGTTTGCTGTCGCTGCCCATTTTTCATACGATGCTACTCTATTCTGGGCCTTTATATCGTCCTCCAGAAAATCTAGTGCTGAATAATTTTTAGACGATTGGTCTGATATACCAACAAGCATGGAGGAATCGCTACTCTTTGATCGATCTCAAGTACTTCGAGCATCCTAAGATCACAAAACGTTTCTGGTAAATCGACTAAAAAACCCGCATTCACCAAATGGAGCTCTTTCAATCCTTTTATTTTTCCTAGCGACTCCGGAATTCGTTGGAGATTGTTTCTGTTTAGATTCACGAATTCCAAAGCCTCACATCCACCTATGGATTCAGGGATACTATCAAGCCAATTGTAATGTACATATAGATTCTTTAAATTCTTCAATTGACCAATCGATGGAGGAAGTGCTTTCAATTGGTTCTGTCCTAGCCACAATTGTTCCAGTGATTCCATTCCTCCTATTTCTTCTGGTAAAGAATCAAGTTTATTGGCAGTCAAAGAAAGAATTTTCAATTTTTTAAGCTCACCTATGCTTGCGGGTAAATACCTAAGATCATTTTTACCAACGTATAATTTTTCAAGATTTTTAAACTCAACAATATCCGAAGGAAGACTGTCAAAACGATTACCATACAGCTTCAAGACTTTGATATTGGAAGCATTGAGATATAATTCTTCAGGAATTTCCGTGAGTCCTCTTCTACTTAGATTGACTACTTTTTTTTGAGCTAAAACCTCAGCTCCTAACATTAAGCAGAAGAAAGTAAGTAAAGAAAGACATTTACGGCTTGTATTCATTTTGTTAAATATCTCTATAATTTTATCGGTATGACGCAACCAATTTGAAAAATAATCATCTTTGTAGAGTGGAATGACTATTGTAGTGAACGAAACAAAAAAATGACTTTTATGAGATCAATGAAATTAATTTTAGGAATGTTATTGGTAACGGCTGGTTTAAACACTGCAGTTGCTCAGGAAACTACAGCACAAGAACGTGCTCAGAAACAGACGGAGTCAATGACAACCAACCTTGAGCTTACTGAAGATCAGATCCCGAAAGTGTACGAGATCAATCTTGGTGTTAACTTGAAAAATGAAGCTATTCGAAACAACGCAGAAATGTCTGAGGAATCGAAGAAAGAGGCAATCAAAGGAAATAACGACGGACGCAAAGCGATGTTGAAGAACGTTCTTACTGAAGAGCAATTTGCAAAATATGAACAGAAAGAGCAAATGCAGATAAAACGTCAAGAAATGAAAAGAGTCCCGAAAACAATTACTTCGGAATAAATTCATAGAAATATTACTCAAGAATCCTGCTCAGAAATGAGTGGGATTTTTTTTTGACTCTACTTTAAATCCTAATCATTTATTCCTTAACTTTGCACCCTCAAAAACAAACTGTTACCCAGAAAAACAGTAGTTAGAACTCTTCCGGATGATCTGGGCCCGGAATACAAGTAATAAAAGCCAAATGGCAAAAGAAAAAGTAGTGCAGGGAACTGCAGATTTCGATTGGGAAGCTCTGGCAATGGATGGTTATTCCAAAGCACAGCGTTCCGAATTATCAGACAAGTATGAGCAAACATTAACATCGATCAATGAGAAAGAGGTGATCGAAGGTATTGTTGTTGCCATTACTAAAAAAGAAGTGATCATCAACATCGGTTACAAGTCCGAAGGAGTTGTAGCTGCTTCAGAATTCCGTTACAATGCGGACCTGAAAGCTGGTGATACAGTTGATGTATATGTTGAATGTCAGGAAGACAAGTCAGGACAGCTGATTGTTTCTCACAGAACAGCACGTATGCACAAAGCATGGATCCGCGTAAATGATGTTTTACGTACAGGTGAAGTGATCACAGGATTCGTTAAGTGTCGTACGAAAGGTGGTTTGATCGTTGATGTATTCGGGATCGAAGCATTCCTTCCAGGATCTCAGATTGACGTTAAGCCAATCCGTGATTATGACATTTATGTTGGTAAGAACATGGAATTCAAAGTGGTTAAGATCAACCAGGAATTCCGTAATGTTGTTGTTTCTCACAAAGCGCTTATCGAGGCTGAACTTGAAGAGCAGAAGAAGCAGATCATCTCTGGTCTTGAAAAAGGTCAGGTTCTTGAAGGTACTGTTAAGAATATCACTTCTTACGGTGTATTCATCGACCTTGGAGGTGTTGACGGACTTATCCACATTACTGACCTTTCTTGGGGACGTGTTAATCATCCGGAAGAAATCGTTGAACTTGATCAGAAATTGAACGTGGTTATCCTTGATTTCGATGATGACAAGAAGCGTATTGCTCTAGGATTGAAGCAACTTCAGCCTCATCCATGGGATTCACTAGACACAAACCTTAAGGTTGGTGATAAAGTGAATGGAAAAGTTGTGGTTATGGCAGACTATGGTGCGTTCATCGAAATCGCTCCAGGTGTTGAAGGTTTGATCCACGTTTCTGAAATGAGCTGGTCTCAGCACTTGCGTTCTGCTCAGGACTTCATGAATGTTGGTGATATAGTTGAGGCTGTTATCCTTACATTGGATCGTGAAGAAAGAAAAATGTCTTTAGGTATTAAGCAATTGATGCCAGATCCATGGGAAGCTATCGAAGCGAAATATGCTGTTGGAACTAAGCACAATGCGAAAGTTCGTAACTTCACTAACTTCGGAGTTTTCGTAGAACTTGAAGAAGGAGTTGATGGATTGATCCACATTTCTGACCTTTCTTGGCAGAAGAAGATCAAGCACCCATCTGAATTCTGTAAGGTTGGTGATGAAATGCAAGTTGTTGTTCTTGAGATCGACAGAGAGAACAGAAGAATTTCTTTAGGTCACAAGCAACTTGAAGAAAATCCATGGGATGTATTTGAAACAATCTTCGGAGAAGGTTCTGTACACCAGGGAACTATCATCGACATGAAAGATAAGTCAGGTATCGTTTCTCTACCTTACGGTGTTGAAGGAATTTGTCCTTCTAAGCATTTGAGAAAAGAAGACGGATCTAATGCTAAAGTTGAAGAAGTTCTTGACTTCAAAGTAATCGAATTCAATAAGGATGCTAAGAAGATTGTTGTATCTCACACTCGTTTGTTCGAAGAGGGTGAAGACAAGCCAGCTGCAGCTGCTAAAGGCGGTAAGAAAGGTGGTACATCTTCAACATCTCAAGCAGTAAAGGCGATCAATCAGAATACGGAGAAATCAACTCTTGGTGATCTAGATGCTCTTGCTGAATTGAAAGAGAAAATGGAGAAAGGAAAGTAATTTCCAAATCCCAAAAATAAAAAAGCCGACTCGAATGAGTCGGCTTTCTTTTTTTAGTTATTTCTTAATCTACTGAATTTGCCAGAGAGATCAACTGATCGGAAGTCATAAATCCAACAGAAGATTTGACTAATTTCCCCTTGCTATCAATTATCAGTAAGGTTGGATAAGCTCTTACCTTATATAATTTCGCTACCTCTGGTCCATCAGCATCTTTTTCCATGTCAATTTTCAGATTCACAAATTTATCATTGAAGATCTCCCCCACTTCATCATCTTTAAAAGATGTTGCAGCCATTCTTTTACAAGGGCCACACCAAGATGTGTAAGCATCAATGAAGATCAATTTATCTGTTTCTGCAGCCAATTCTTTTGCTCTTTCAAGAGATACATTTTTGAAACGAATACCACTTTCAGATTGAATAGGTGTATTTACAGTTACAGATGAATCCGATTTCTCAACCACAAAAGCCATTGTTAAAACAGCCACAGATAGAATACCAAAGAGTTTTTTCATCGTTTTTTTTTGTTAAGTTATACATAAAATCCAAATTCAGGACTCTATTATTTTGATCAATTCGACTTCGAAAAGTTGTTACCTTTAAAGCAAATTCCATTCCAAAGAGGTTGAATGAAATATTAAATATCATTTTTCAGGACAGATCCCGTATTAAGGAGATCGATCATTTCCTTAAGCTTTGGAACGATCCAAACGACTTCATTGTTGTTCATTCATCAGGTTCCACAGGGCCTCCCAAAGAAATACGAATCAAGAAGAGCGCCATGAGAAACTCCGCTTTGAGAACGATTGAGTTTTTCAATTTGAAGAAAGAAGATGTGCTTTATTCCTGCTTGTCCTGTTCGACGATTGCAGGCACTATGATGATGGTAAGAGCTTTGGTCGGCAATCAAAAGATCATTATTGGACCGGTAACATTAGACACGGTTAAATTCCTTGACGAACCTATATCTTTTGCAGCAATGATCCCTGCTCAGGTTGAAGGAATGATCACTAATTTCCCAGAAAAGGCATATTTATTCAAGAAAGTCCTTCTCGGTGGTGGAGTGATCAGTAAAGAACTGAACACTAAAATATATCATTTAAAAGAAGTCGGCTTTTTTCAATCATATGGCATGACTGAAACGATTTCCCATATTGCTATACGCTCTCTAGCGGAACATCCAGAGAATACGTACCTGATTTTAGAAGGCCTATGTATCGGAGTAGATGAACGAGGGTGCCTATGGCTGAATGATGAAGTGACCAATTCTGGTCTAATCCAGTCCAACGATATCGTGGAAATTCTAAGTCCTACTTCCTTTAAATGGATCGGACGTTGGGACAATGTGATCAACTCTGGAGGAAAGAAATTTTTTACAGAGGAATTAGAAAAAAAGATCTCATCCCTACTAAGTGCTCCTTTTTTCATAGGCCCGGTACCACATAAGATCTGGGGAGAGCAAATCACACTATTCACAACTGATCAAGAATTGGAGATCTCAAAAGGCAAGTTAGCAAGTGTGCTAGACGACCATGAGATACCCAAAGAAATAATAGTGATAAATGAATTTATTTTTACAAGAAATCATAAGATCAACCGATCAGAATCAATAAATCAGCCTGCAATTGCCATCAAAGAAATATTATAATATCCTTGGCCTTAGTGAAGGTGCCTCTCCTCAAGAGATCAGAAAGCGATATCGTCTTCTGGCAATGAAGTATCACCCTGATAAAAATAACGGGAAGGAGGCTGCAGCGAAATTTATTTTGATCACTGAGGCTTATGAGGTTCTTACAGGCAAGAAAAATGATCCTTCACCGATAAAGACCAGAAGGAAATCTGCAAAAGATTTGTAATGGTGAAAATATTGGAACACTTGTAACGTTTGAAACGGTTGGAAAGTTTAAACAATTTGGAAAGTTAGGAAATGGAAAGTTTGAACAGGTTGAAACGTTTGAACAATGTGAACAATTAGGAAATATGAAACGTTTGAAGGATTTGAAAACAG
>CALCCB010000146.1 GCA_937899625.1 uncultured Bacteroidota bacterium | reverse complement strand
TGCTGGATTTGGTGCTGATGTTCCTAACGCCCTTGTTCTTCGCGTTATTGATGCAAACAGCATTGGATTAGATGAAGCGTCAACAGTAAATGGGATGGCTTATCCAAACCCAACTGCAAACAACATCGATTTAACCATTGACGGTGAAGGAGCGGCTAACGTAGTTGTTACTGATATTGCAGGTAAAATCGTTTCTACACGTGCAATCAATTTAGTGAATGGTACATCTAACTATTCATTGGAAGGATTAACAAACGGAATGTACATTTTCAACGTTACGCTTGAAAACGGAAAAACTGCACAATTTAACGTAGTTAAGAAATAATCGACTATAGTTTTTATGGGAAAGGGGCTTCGGCCCCTTTTTTTATGTCCTCCTTTGGGTATCTTTGCAATATGAAGAAACAGGCTTTCACCGTTACTGCTGCACTTCCCTATGCCAATGGCCCACTTCATTTAGGACACGTTGCCGGCGTTTATCTGCCTGCTGACATTTTTGTTCGTTTCCTAAGAATGAATGGACATGATGTAGCTTTTATCTGTGGTAGTGATGAGCATGGTGCTGCGATTACCTTGAGGGCAAAAAAGGAAGGGATTACACCCTCCGAGATCGTCGATAAGTATGACGGTATCATCCGAAAAGCCTTTCAGGACTTCAATATCTCTTTTGACATTTTTCATAGGACCTCTTCAGAGATCCACCACAAAACATCTCAGGATTTCTTTTTGAAATTGTATGAAAATGACAAGTTCACGGAAGAAACATCTGAACAATATTACGATGAAGAGTTTCAGCAATTTTTAGCTGACCGATATATTACTGGAGAATGTCCGAAATGCCAGAACCCAAATGCGTATGGAGATCAATGCGAGAAATGTGGAACTGATCTGAGTCCAACGGAGTTGATCAACCCGAAATCTACACTTAGTGGAAAAACTCCAGTACTGAAGACAACATCACATTGGTATCTTCCAATGGAAAGACATGAAGATTGGTTAAGGGAATGGATCAAAGAAGGAAAATTGGATGGAGTTCAACAACATGATCCAAAAAGCTGGAGAAACCAGGTTATCGGACAATGTATGTCATGGATTGATGGAGGTTTGCATTCCAGAGCGATGACTAGAGACCTTGACTGGGGAGTGAAAGTTCCGCTGCCAAATGCAGAAGGAAAAGTTTTGTATGTCTGGCTAGATGCTCCAATTGGCTACATCTCTGCTACCAAACAGTGGGCACTGAATGAAGGAAAAAACTGGGAAGATTACTGGACCGGAGACCGAAAGCTGGTTCATTTCATCGGTAAGGATAATATTGTCTTTCATGCGGTCATCTTTCCTATTTTGTTGAAAGATCATGGTGGCTTTATCTTACCAGATAACGTCCCTGCTTCCGAATTCTTGAATCTTGAAGGAGACAAATTTTCTACTTCCCGCAACTGGGCAGTTTGGTTACACGAATATTTAGCTGCCTACCCAGGAAAAGAAGATGAATTGAAATATGTTCTCACCTCTATTGCGCCTGAAACGAAGGATGCAGAATTTACATGGAAAGAATACCAGACGCGCATCAATAGCGAATTAGCAGACATACTTGGAAATTTTATCAATCGTGCCTTAGTTCTTACTCATAAATATTATGAAGGAGTTGTACCTCAACCAGGAACATACACCCAAGAGGATCTTTCCACATTGGATGAAATGAAACAAATCCCACAGCGAATAAGTCGATTGATCTACGCTTACAAATTGAGAGAAGCACAGGCTGAAGCAATGAATCTTGCCCGTTTAGGGAATAAATACCTTGCGGATCAAGAACCTTGGAAGCTGATCAAAACAGATCCGGAAAGAGTGAAAACCATCATGTATATTGCTCTTCAGATCACAGCGAATCTGGGAATCGTACTAAAGCCTTTTTTACCAAATACCGCTGAGAAGATCAGTAATATGGTGAATTTCCATTCATCTGACTGGGGTTTAGCAGGCAATTCGGATCAGCTTTCTACGGGCACCACAATAAATACTCCTGAGATCCTCTTCCAAAAAGTGGAAGATTCACTTGTTGAAAATGAGGTAGGTAAACTTAAAAATGCGAACATGGTTGAGTCAAATTTCGAAGCTCAAAAAGAAGAAGTGACTTTTGATGATTTTTCAAAAATGGACATTCGTTTAGGAACCATTCTTGAAGCTGAGAAGGTTGAGAAAGCCGATAAATTATTGAAATTACTGGTCAATACAGGAATCGATAAAAGAACAATCGTATCGGGCATTGCAGAGCACTATTCACCAGAAGAAGTGATCGGTAAAACAGTTCAGGTTTTATTGAATCTTGCGCCTAGAAAGATCAGAGGAATTGAATCTCAGGGAATGATCCTGATGGCAGAAGATGCTGAAGGAAAACTAAGTTTCATGACACCTGAAAAAGGATTCTCTGCAGGTGGCGGAGTGCGATAACATGAGTGACCTGATTCCAGTTTATCAACTCATCGAATATTTCGATAACGAAGCTTTTGTACTGAAAACACAACAACAGATATCAAAAGATTTCGCAAAATTCAATTTGTTTTTCCCGGAGAACTTTGAGAACATTCCTTATTCCAAAACGGATATTGAGGAGCTTATCAAGGAAAATATTAGCGACATGATCAAACAAGGTGAGACCAGATTACTTCAACTGATGTATACCATCGACCTCCCTGAAAAAGAATTTCTCCATCTGACCATCCAAAATGATTTTCTGGATCTTCTTGCCGAAAAGATTTTGCGAAGAGAAGCCTACAAAGTCTTTTTAAGACAGCACATTACATAACATATTCATCCCCTTATCTTTTTCTTTGTGTTCAATATTTAACAGGGTGAAATAAATTCCGTTTTTTCCTGCCAAAATCAGGGTATTTCTCTAAATTTGTCCTTCCATAATTGCGCAATTAAACCATGGATAAAGTTTCATATGTCGGTAATGCGGATGTAAACGCAATCGACCATTTGTACAAGATGTACCAGCAAGACCCTGAAAGTGTCGACCTTGGCTGGAAGAAATTCTTCGAAGGATTCGATTTTGCTCGCACCAATTACGAGGATTCAGACGAGATTCCGGAAAATTTTCAGAAAGAATTCAAGGTGATCAACCTGATCAACGGGTACCGCAACAGAGGGCATTTGTTTACTAAAACCAATCCGGTAAGAGAAAGGAGAAAATATTCTCCAACTCTTGATATCGAAAACTTTGGTTTGACTGAAGCCGACATGGATATGGTATTCGCTGCGGGAGAAGAAGTAGGGATAGGTCCTGCGACATTGCGTGAAATCATTAATCATCTGGAATTGACCTATTGTCAGTCCATCGGTATTGAGTATGTCTATATGCGAGATCCGGAAAGGATTGACTGGTTCAAGAACAAGATCGAACTTAAGAACAGACCACAATTCGATAAAGACAGAAAGATCAATATTTTCAAAATGTTGAATCAGGCATCGAGCTTTGAATCATTCCTTGGAAAAAAATTCGTTGGGCAAAAACGTTTTTCTGTTGAAGGTGGTGAAGCACTGATCCCAGCACTTGACACTTTGGTTCAAAAAGGATCTGAACTTGGAGTTGAATATTTCGTAATGGGAATGGCACACAGAGGTCGTTTGAACACGTTGACGAATATCTTCAAAAAGAGACCTCAGGATATTTTTTCTGAATTTGAAGGAAAAGAATTTGATACCATCGATTATTTTGATGGCGACGTGAAGTACCATCAAGGTTTTACATCACACCTTACTTTGCCAAATGGTAAAAATATTGGATTAACACTTTCTCCAAACCCTTCTCACCTGGAAGCGGTAAATACAGTTGTTGAAGGTATCGCAAGAGCTAAGGTTGATCACATTTTACACGATGAAAATAAGATTTGTCCGGTTTTGATCCATGGTGATGCCGCTGTTGCTGGTCAAGGTATCGTTTATGAAACGATTCAGATGGCTCAACTTGATGGTTATCGTGCAGGTGGTACCATTCATATTGTAGTTAACAACCAGGTTGGATTTACGACGAACTATTTAGATGCTCGTTCATCAACCTACTGTACAGATGTAGCCAAAACGACGCTTTGTCCAGTATTCCATGTGAATGGAGATGATGTTGAAGCAGTGGTTCAGACAATCGAGATCGCGATGGAGTATCGTCAGAAATTCAATAGAGATATATTTATTGATCTTTTGTGCTATAGAAAGTATGGCCACAACGAAGGGGATGAGCCTAAGTTCACTCAGCCAAATCTATACAACATCATTGCTAAGCACCCAAATCCAAAAGATATCTACCTGAAGCAACTTGAAGGTGAAGGTGTTATTTCAAAGGATGAGGCAAAAAAGATCGAAGCAGACTATAATGCATTCCTTGAGGATGAATTTGAAGCGTCCCGCAAAATGGAGAAAGCCCTTGTCTATGATTTCTTAAGTTCTACCTGGGAAGGATTCAGACATGCACATGCAGTTGATTTTGACAATTCTCCAACAACAGGAATTGATAAAAAGAAACTCTATGAGTTGGGGATCAAATTATCTACACTTCCTGAAGGAAAGAAATACTTCCGTAAGATCGCTAAGATCTTTGAAGACAGAATGAATTCTGTCAAAGAAGACAAACTGGATTGGGGAACAGCTGAAATGCTGGCATATGCCACATTATTAGAAGAGGGCCATCCGGTTCGAATTTCTGGTCAGGATGTCGAAAGAGGTACTTTCTCTCACAGACATGCTGTCGTTAAGACGGAAGATACCGAAGAAGAAATTGAAACACTGAATCTTTTGTCAGCTAAACAGGCGAAGTTCAATGTATATAACTCATTGCTTTCGGAGTACGGTGTTTTAGGATTTGAATATGGATACTCTCTGGCAACGCCAAATGGTTTAACGATCTGGGAAGCACAGTTCGGAGACTTCTTCAATGGTGCGCAGATCATGGTAGACCAGTTCATTTCTGCAGGTGAAGACAAATGGGCTACACAAAGTGGTTTGGTCATGCTTTTACCACATGGATACGAAGGTCAGGGTGCAGAGCACTCATCTGGTCGTATGGAACGTTTCCTTCAGCAATGTGCAGACCTTAACATGCAGGTGGTAAACACCTCTACTCCTGCCAATCATTTCCATTTGTTGAGAAGACAATTGAAAAGGGATTTCAGAAAACCGCTGGTTGTTTTCTCTCCGAAAATGATCCTTCGTTACCCTGAAGCAGTTTCCTCTCTTGATGAAATGGCAAAAGGAAGCTTCCAGGAAGTGATCGATGACTCTGCTGCAAAAGTTGCTTCTGTTGATACTGTTGTTTTCTGTTCTGGTAAGTTCTACTATGAAATGAAGGTTAAAGCTCAGGAGCTTGGAGTAGAAAACATGGCTTTCGTTCGTATAGAGCAATTGTATCCACTTCCGCAGAAACAGATCGAGGCGGTAATAGGCAAATACAAGAATGCCAAGAATATTCTCTGGGCACAGGAAGAGCCAGCTAATATGGGAGCTTGGACCTACATTGCGATGTCAATGAGATCGATCCCATTCGTTGGTATTTGTAGAAATGCCACAGCGGCTGCCGCTGAAGGATCAAAGAAATTGCATGAAAAGCGTTTGAAGCAATTGTTTGCAGACCTTTTCAGCTATGCAAAAGTGAAAGTTAAGTAATAAGAATTCCCTATAAATAGACGCATATGTCAGTTTTAGAAATGAAAGTTCCCAGTCCGGGAGAATCGATCTCAGAAGTTGAAATAGCTCAATGGCTGGTATCTGATGGTGATTATGTTGAAAAGGATCAGGCAATTGCCGAAGTTGATTCTGATAAAGCAACATTAGAACTTCCTGCTGAAGAAAGTGGTATAATTACGCTTAAGGCAGGTGAAGGAGATGTAGTAAAGGTAGGACAAGTTGTTTGTTTGATCGATACTTCTGCTGCTCGACCAGAGGGAGCGGCTCCAAAAGCAGAAAAAGTAGAGGAGAAAAAGGAGGAAGTGAAAGCTGCTCCTGTAGCTGAAAAAGCTGTGGCTGCACCAAATCCGGATCCAGTAAAGAAAGAGGATAGTTATGCTACAGGAACAACATCTCCTGCTGCTTCAAAAATGATCGCTGAAAATGGACTTGCTGCCAACAGGATCAATGGAACAGGAAAAGATGGCAGAATCACAAAACAAGATGTGATCACGGCTATGTCAGGAGGATTCTCAACTGCTGATGCGCAAGGATGGGGTGGTTCGCGTGATCAGAATAGAGAAAAAATGTCTATGCTTAGACGTAAGATCGCAGAACGACTTGTTTCGGTTAAAAATGAAACGGCAATGTTGACCACCTTCAATGAGGTCGATATGAAGCCGATCATGGATATTCGTGCAAAGTATAAGGATGCGTTTGCAAAGCATCATGAGGTGAATCTTGGATTTATGTCTTTCTTCACGAAAGCTGTAACTGAGGCGTTGAATCTTTATCCAGCAGTAAACGCTCAGATAGACGGGAATGAGATGGTATTCCACAATTATGCGGATATCGGTATTGCCGTTTCTTCACCTAAAGGATTAATGGTTCCTGTAGTCAGAAATGCAGAGCAAATGTCACTTGCAGAAATCGAAAGAGAGATCAAGCGTCTGGCAATCAAAGCAAGAGATGGTAAGATCACTCCGGATGATATGACAGGAGGTACATTCACGATCACTAATGGTGGTGTCTTTGGTTCAATGCTGTCTACACCGATCATCAATCCTCCTCAATCGGCTATTCTTGGAATGCACAATGTAGTGGAAAGACCTGTAGCAATCAATGGCAAAGTAGAGATCCGTCCAATCATGTATGTGGCGTTATCTTATGACCACAGAATCATCGATGGGAAGGAATCGGTAGGTTTCCTTGTGAAGGTAAAAGAAATGCTTGAGAACCCGGAAAAAATGCTCTTTGGTGCAAAAGATCCAGTTCAGGTATTATTAGGACTATAACAGATTAATCAATAATCAGTAAAAGGTCCACATGTTGGACCTTTTTTTATATGATCAAAAAACTATATAGTAGTTATCTGGATTCATTCAGAGGGCTTCCGGTAGAAGCCTGGTGGCTGGCATTGATCACATTGATCAATCGTTCAGGAACCATGGTGATTCCTTTTCTTTCTCTATACCTAACTAAAGAAAAAGATTTCTCGCTAGGACAAGTCGGATGGATCATGACCGCTTTTGGCGCAGGCAGTATTGCAGGTGCCTATCTGGGAGGAAAGATCAGTGATAAAATTGGTCCATACAAAACCATGGTGTTTTCGCTCTTCAGCTCAGGATTGTTCTATATCCTTACCCAATTTGCTCAGGATTTCTGGCAGATCATCCTTATGGTCTTTATGGTCGTTCTGCTTGCTGACATTTTCAGACCTGCCTCTTTTGCAGCACTTAGATCCTACACTGATCATACAAACAGAACGAGATCAACGTCCCTGATCCGTCTAGCAATAAATCTTGGATTTTCTGCAGGCCCTGCGGTGGGAGGTTATCTAATCTATACATACGGGTATCATTCCCTTTTTTGGGTGGATGGAATTACCAGTATACTTGCAATGGGCCTCATGATCCTGGTTTTGCGACCGAAAGAAAATAATCCGGAGCAAACTTCAAAAGAACCACAAGCTTCTGAATCAGCTTATAAGGATAAAGAATTCCTCGGTTTTATTCTTGCTTTGATCTTTTTTGCGTTTGCGTTTTTACAGTATTTCTCGACGATACCATATTACTACAATGAAGACTATGGCTTAACTGAGAAAGAGGTTGGGATCCTGATGGGCTTTAATGGTTTTCTGGTTTTTATCATTGAAATGCCTGTGGTACATTACTTTGAAAAAAAGAAAAAGGGTGATCTCCCCTACGTTTATTTAGGTGCCATTTTACTTTTCTTTTCTTTCCTGGTTTTACAGATCGGACATCATGTGGCTTTATTGTGGATCGGAATGACCTTGATGTCATTTGCAGAAGTGATCGCTTTCCCTTTTGCCAATTCATATGCGCTCAACAGGAGTCATCGGGGACTCGTAGGACAATACATGGCTTTATTCAGCCTCTCTTTTTCCATCGGGCATATATTCGCACATAATGGCGGGTTTCAATTGATCCATCAATTCGGCTTTCCGATTACCTGGTGGTTCATGGCAATCATATGCTTGATCGTCGTATTTATGTTATATTGGTTAAAACAAAAAGAAAAGCATGGCACAGATCACTCTTAGAGAAAAACAAATTCAAACCAATGGAGAATTGCCTCCTGTCGGAACAATCATCTCCCAATTCAAGTTAAAAAAACCAGATCTCAGCTGGATGGACAGCAATCAAATGATCGGTGAGAAGTCGATCCTTAACATCTTTCCCAGTATTGATACTTCGACGTGTGCGACTTCCGTGCGAGAATTCAACAAACGCGCAGCGCAATTGGATGGCGTGAAAGTCTATTGTATCTCCAGGGATCTGCCATTTGCTCAAAAAAGATTTTGTGGTGCTGAAGGCATCGAAAATGTGTTTACACTTTCTGATTATGTTGATGGACAATTTGGTAAGGCAATGGGGTTACACATGATCGATGGTCCATTGGAAGGGCTGCATGCAAGGGCTGTGATCGTTCTGGATGAAAAAGGTCGAATCTTATATACCGAATTGGTGAAAGAGCTTTCTTCTGAACCCGACTATGAAAATGCAATCAACGCTTTGAAATAAAAAAGGCCGACTAATTAGTCGGCCTTTTCATTTATTAAAATTCAAATGTCTCCATGAATTTCGTGGTGAAGTTTCCTTTGCGGAAATCTTCATTGTCCATTAATTTCTGATGGAAAGGAATTGTCGTTTTTATTCCTTCAATGATATACTCATCAAGAGCACGTTTCATTTTCAGGATCGCTTCTTCACGTGTTTGAGCAACAACGATCAGTTTACCGATCATTGAGTCATAATTCGGTGGGATTGTATATCCTGCATAGGCATGTGTGTCAATTCGAACACCATGTCCACCTGGTGAATGATATGAAGTAATTTTTCCTGGAGAAGGTCTGAAATCATTGTAAGGATCTTCCGCATTGATACGACACTGGATCGCATGCAAATGAGGAAGGTAATTTTTTCCAGAGATCTTTTCACCTGCAGCGATCTTGATCTGCTCTTTGATCAAATCGTAATCGATTACCTCTTCTGTGACCGTATGCTCGACCTGGATACGCGTATTCATTTCCATGAAATAGAAATCTCTGTTCTTATCAACAAGGAATTCAACCGTACCTACACCTTCATATCTTACGGCTTTTGCCGCCTTGATAGCTGCAGCACCCATTCTCTCACGAAGTTCATCTGTCATGAATGGAGAAGGCGTCTCTTCAACTAATTTCTGGTGTCTTCTCTGGATCGAACAATCTCTTTCTGATAA
>CALCCB010000145.1 GCA_937899625.1 uncultured Bacteroidota bacterium | reverse complement strand
AGGATTAGAATGCGTGGTTTTGGCAAAGCATATGAAAACTTTAACCAGCAATTAGACAAAGAGGAATATTCGGATTCTTTGGGGCGTGAGGAGCTTGACGAATTGATTTTTCATGCCCATGCAAGCTTTTTAGGTGCAATGCAAATTGCACTTGATGCTGGAATGAAAGAAGATGAATTGAAACAGATAACTCCTGAAAATATTATGAAGCAGATTCAAGCTTAAGGTTGCAGAAGCTGAAGCCCTTGGGTATGATACGATCCCAAAACTCGTTCGAGAGTTGAATGGTTACAAAAAACAACTTTCAACCCCTTACCTTATCGATTCGGCTAAGAACGAATCACTGGTGAAAGAGGCGTATGACAGAACAGCAAATGAAATTCGCGCTTCTCATATTTTGATCAGAGTAGAATCGAATGCTACCCCTGAAGACACATTAAATGCATACAACAGAATCCTCGCTTTGAAGAAAAGAATTGACAATGGTGAAGATTTTGAAAAGGTAGCTAAAGGAAAAAGTGGTTCTGAAGACCCTTCTGTTTTAAACAACGGAGGTGACATTGGTTATTTCACGGCTTTTCAAATGGTTTATCCTTTTGAAGATATGGCCTTTAAAACGAAAGTTGGAATTACTTCAGAGCCATTCAGAACAAAATTTGGATATCATATTGTGAAGGTAACCGATACACGTCCAGCTAGAGGAACAATTAAAACAGCTCATATTATGGTGTCTGTTCCTAAAAATGCAACTGAAGAGGATATTATGAACGCAGATAAAAAGATCCGTGAAATCCATCAAATGTTGAAAGATGGAGCAGATTGGGATCAACTTGCTTCTGATCATTCAGATGATCCAAGTACATCGAATAAAGGAGGTGCTCTTCCTCCATTCGGAACGGGTACAACAACACGAATGGTTACAAGCTTTGAAGATGCAGCCTTTGAATTGAAGAATGATGGAGACATCAGCGAACCAATCAAAACTGAATACGGCTACCACATCATCAAACGAATAGAATGGACACCTGTTCAGCCATATGCATCAATGAGAAAAGACTTGCAATCAAGAGTTAACAGAGACGAGCGTTCTAAAAAAACTCAAGATTCATTCGTGACAAAGCTGAAAGAGACGTATGGATACTCTGAGAAATCTAAGAAAGGTTTGAAGTGGTTTGACAAGAATCTGGATTCAACTTATTTCATTGGTAAATGGAATGCTGATAAATTGAAATCAGACAAGCCTATTTTCATTCTGGACGGAATGAAATATACTCAACAAGATTTTGCTGACTATCTTGAAAACAATTATCGCCAGGTAAGAAGAGATGTAAACAAGATCGTTGTTCGTCAACAGTTCAAGCAATGGGAAAAAGATCGAATTCTTGGTTATGAAGAATCAAAACTTTCGGAAAAATATCCAGAGTTCAGAGCTCTTTTAACTGAATATCATGATGGTATTTTGTTGTATGAAGTAATGACTGACATGGTTTGGAATAAAGCTGTCAAAGATACTTCTGGATTAAGGGTGTATTTCGAGAACAATAATAGTAACTACATGTGGTCTAAGAGAGCTGACGCTGTAGTTTACGAATGTGCTTCTGCCGATATTGCGAAGCGCGTGGCAAAAATGATCTCGAATGACACGATCAACTCTAAACATGTACTAGATGAGATCAATAAAGAAAGTGAATTGAATCTAAGAGTTAGGACCAACAAATTTGTGATCGAATCAACACCTTACCTTCAGAACATTAAATTAACTGAAGGCATTGTAGCTCCTTATGAATTTGAAGGAAAATGGTTCGTACTTGATGTTAATGAAATTCTGGAGCCAAGAACTAAGCTATTCAATGAGGCTAAGGGTGCTGCTACCAGTGATTATCAAAATTATCTTGAAGCGGAATGGCTTGAAGACCTTTCAAAAAAACATACGGTGAAGATCAATTACGATGTCCTATATTCACTCGGTAAATAATAAAATTATACGAATTAAACAGGCTGCCATTTTGGTTAGCCTGTTTCTTTTTTTTGTTATCTCTGGGTGTTCAGATCAGGACGTTGTTGTAGCATCCGTGAATGACCATGAGTTAACAATGGAACAGGCAGAGCGCCTAATGGATGCGCTGGGCTATGACATAAATAAAAAGGAAGATTGGAAAACATTCCTTGAATCATGGACTACGAATGAGGCTTACCGTCAAGAGCTGATGGAGGCTGATGAAAAGCGTTCAGAAATTGTTTCGTTAAAAGGCAAAAACTTTGAAGGAGAACTTTCACGCTTTTATCTTGAGGAAAGGGAGATCAGCAAAAAACTTGACACTACAATAACTGAAAAAGAATTAAAAGATCATTACGCTAAAAACAAAGATCAATTCTCCTTGCAGGATTACCTCGTAAAAGCCCTTTACATTAAAATTCCTAAAGGAATTGAAGTGGAATCAAAGCTCAAGGAAAGCTACCTGTTAAAAAATGATAAAGATTTGACCAGAGTGAATTCTTATGCTAAACTTTATGCTGAGGATTTTTACTTCGATGATGCTCAATGGATATACTTCAATGATCTAGTCAAAGACATCCCACTGAAGGAATATAACAGGGACAATCTAATACTGAACAGAACAAAGACATACTTCAGTGATCAGGAGTTTACTTATTTTGTAAACATTCTCGACTATAGAGTAAAAGATGAGGTTCCTCCATTTGATTTTTTAAAGGGTCAAATTAGAGAGATCATTCTGGCGAGGCGCATTAGTGTTTTGAGAGAACAGATCGAAAATGAAATTAAACAACGAGTGAATAAAAAACATGATATCCAGATTCATTACAATTATTAGTCTTTTCGTTCTACCATTTATTACGAATGGTCAGGAAAAGCAGATCATCGATAAGATCGTTGCTCAAGTAGGAGATTATATTATTCTTCTTTCTGATCTACAGGGACAAAAGATCCAGGCGATTCAAGCGGGGATGACTGTGACAAAAGAGATGGACTGCGAAGTTCTGGAGGAAATGATGTATCAGCAATTGCTTTTGAATCAGGCCAAATTAGACAGTATCGTTGTCCAGGATCAACAGGTGGATGCTGAGATGGAAAACCGTCTTCGTGTGCTGGAACAACAAATGGGAGGACGAGAAAAACTTGAGCAGTTTTACGGAAAAACTGTTACTCAGATAAAAGAAGAATTCCGAGAGATCATTCGAGACAGATTACTGGCAGAGGAAATGGAAAGAACCATTACTGCTGACGTAACGGTAACACCAAAAGAAGTAAAAGAATTCTACGCAACAATCCCAGAAGATTCAATACCATTGATCAATGCTCAATTGAGTTTCCAGCAGATCGTGCACTACCCTGAGGTCACGAAAGCAGACAAAAAATTGGCCTACGATAAACTTGCTGATATCAGAGCTGGAATTATTACAGGTAAAAGTTTTGATACGCAAGCAAGAATCCATTCGATGGACCCTGGAAGCGCATCTCAAGGAGGAAGAATGAATGCTTCTAGAGGCATGATGGTGCCTCAATTCGAGGCTGCTGCATTCTCAATGGAAATCAATGAAATTTCAGACATTTTTGAGACATCCTATGGATATCACATCCTTAAGTTACTGGACAGAAAAGGTGATGACTATATCTGTCAGCATATTTTGATCATTCCTGAATTCAGCAACGACGCGCTTGAGAGATCCGCTTTGATCATGGATACATGCTACAACATGCTGAAGCAAAACCTGATCACTTGGGAAGATGCAGTAAAGCGATTCTCAAATGATGAAGGTACCAAGCAAAATAAAGGAATCATTACCAACCCAATTACAGGTGAGCAAACATGGGATATGGAAGACTTAAATCAAGTCGATCAGGAAATCTTTTTACTAACAGACAATATGGAAAAAGGGGACATCTCCTACCCTAACATATATGTCAACATTTTCGACAGAAAACAGGGGATTCGTGTCGTTCGATTGATGGATCGTAAACCACCACATATTGCAAATTTAACTGACGATTACGCCCTGATCAAAAGAGCTGCTGAAAACGATAAAAAGCAAAAAACGATCAATAAATGGATCGATTCCAAGATCCAAAATGCGTACATCCGAATTGATGAAAACTATCTCAACTGCGACTTTAAAAATCAATGGGTAAAGAAATAGTTTGCTATATTTAACTTCCTAAGAAATTCATATGTCAGACAAAGAATCTGTTGATCAGTTAGTTGATCATTATCGCCAATTAAAGAATGAGATCCATAAGGTCATTGTTGGACAGGATGAAGTTGTTGATCAGGTTTTAATTTCTGTTTTCTCCAGAGGTCATTGTTTACTTGTGGGTGTACCCGGACTAGCAAAGACCTTGCTTGTAAACACCATTTCTCAGACATTAGGGTTAAGTTTTAACAGAATTCAGTTCACTCCTGACTTGATGCCTTCTGATATTATTGGATCTGAGATTCTGGATGAGACTAGAAACTTCAAGTTCATAAAAGGACCATTGTTTTCAAATATCATTTTAGCGGATGAAATCAACAGAACTCCTCCTAAAACGCAATCTGCCCTATTGGAAGCAATGCAGGAAAGGTCGGTTACAACTGCCGGGAACAATTATCCTTTACCAACTCCTTTCTTTGTTTTAGCTACTCAAAACCCGATCGAACAGGAAGGAACTTATCCATTACCAGAAGCTCAACTTGATAGATTCATGTTTAATATTTGGGTAGATTATCCAAGTTATAACGAAGAGTTAGCTATCGTTAAAGCAACTACTTCTGACCTATCAATTCAATTGAACCACATATTGAGCGCTGAACAAATTCTGAAATATCAAGAGGTTATTCGTCGTATTCCCGTTGCTGACAATGTTCTTGAATATGCAGTAAAATTGGTAGGAAAAACAAGATACACTTCTGAATTCGCCCCACAGTTAACGAAAGATTTTATTTCATGGGGAGCTGGGCCCAGAGCTTCTCAATACTTGATCATTGGTGCAAAATGCCACGCAGCTTTAAATGGAAAGTATTCTCCTGATATTGATGATGTCAAAGCAGTTGCAAAACCAATTCTTCGTCACCGAATCGTTCGAAACTATCGTGCAGAAGCAGAAGGATTTACAATGGATAAATTGATCGATGAACTTCTTTAGATCATGAGCGAGAAATCTGAACTGCTGAAAATCTACGAAGACGTTTTCGAACCAGAGTTGATCAAAGAGCTTGAAGAAAAAAGCAAATTGATCCATGCAAAAGCTGGTGAGGCTATGATAGAAGTTGGTCAGCAAGTTCTATATATGCCTATTGTCCTTAAGGGGATTATAAAAGTTTCCAGGATCGACGAGAATGGAAATGAGCTACTTTTGTATTATGTTGAGGCTGCAGAAAGTTGTGCCATGACTTTTACATGTTGCATGAGGGAATTCCCAAGCGAAATAAGTGCAGTTGTAGATGAAGATTCCGAAATATTGATGATCCCAACTGAATACATGGATCATTGGATTGTAAGGTATCCTTCATGGAAAAATTTTGTCATGAGAACGATTCGAAATCGCTTCCATGAATTGATCGTTGCTCTTGACCAAATCGCCTTTCAAAGTCTGGACGAACGACTTTCTCATTACCTGAAAGTAAAATATAAAACCACTGGTTCAGCGTTGATCAATCTGTCTCATGAACAAATTGCCAATGATCTGGCATCATCAAGAGTAGTGATCTCCAGACTTTTAAAACGTTTGGAGAATGATAAAAAAGTACTTCTTTACAGAAACCAGATCAAACTTCTTCACGCTTTTATAGAGGAATAAATACTATTCGTATCTTTTATCCATGAAAAAGATTCTGATCCTGCTCTTGTCATCAGTTTTGATAGGCTCCTGCGATCAAGAGAAAAATGGACAAAAACACGATTCTTCCATGACCGTCGAAAATAACTCTGATTCATTGATTGCTATTGCAATTCATGGAGGAGCAGGCACCATTCTGCCAGAAAACATGACTCCAGAATTACAAAAAGAATATGAAGCTGTTTTAAAACTTGCAGTCTCCAAGGGATATGAGATCCTTAAAAATGGAGGTTCAAGTTTAGATGCAGTGATCGAAACAATAAAGATCATGGAGGACTCTCCCCTTTTCAATGCTGGAAAAGGTGCTGTTTTTACAAACGAGGGCTCAAATGAACTGGACGCCTCAATCATGCTAGGTGAAACTCTTGAAGCCGGAGCAATAGCAGGTGTTTCAAGAATTAAAAATCCAATCGTACTGGCAAAGGAGGTCATGCAACATTCAAATCACGTATTGCTTTCCGGTAAAGGAGCTGAAGAATTTGCAGCTTCAAGAGGAATAGCGTTAATAGACCCCTCCTACTTCTTCACAGAAAAAAGATTTAATGACCTTCAAAGAATAAAGAATTCTGGAACAACTGAATTAGATCATTCCGGAAAAACAAAGGACAGTAAATTCGGAACGGTGGGTTGTGTCGCTTTGGACAAAAATGGGAACCTCTGCGCAGGTACATCTACCGGAGGAATGACTAATAAACGCTGGAACCGAATTGGAGACTCTCCAATTATCGGAGCGGGAACATATGCTAACAATAAAACCTGTGCTGTATCATCTACCGGTTGGGGTGAACATTACATCAGAAATGTTGTTGCCTATGACATTTCAGCGATGATGGAATATGCGAATAAAGATCTTGTTACTGCTACAAAGGAAGTCATCCATAAAAAACTGAAAGCCACAGGCGGTGAAGGTGGAGTAATTGCCATTGATCGAAAGGCGAACATTTCCTTTGAATTCAACACTCCGGGAATGTACAGAGCATCAATCGATAAAAAAGGAAATCTATATATCGGAATTTTCAAAAAATAAGCCTGAAGAATATACGGCTCTAGTTAGTATATTTGGGCTGCACAATAACTATTTATGGCAATTTCCAAAAAAGAACTTGAATTCAATATCAATGATGACCAAATGCGTCTCAAGATATCCGCACTTGAAAGAGAATTAAATACGATCTATCAAGGAGGAGGTAAAAAACGCATCGACAAACTTCATGATAGCGGTAAAATGACTGCTAGAGAGCGAATTGATATGCTCCTGGATCCAAATACCGAGAGAGTCGAAATCGCTGCTTTTGCCGGTTACGGAATGTATAAAGAGCATGGTGGTTGCCCTGCAGGAGGCGTTGTGATCCTTATCGGTTATGTTAGCGGTAAACAGTGTATTGTAGTTGCGAATGATGCTACTGTCAAAGCAGGTGCCTGGTTCCCAATTACGGGTAAGAAGAATCTACGTGCTCAGGAAATTGCCATGGAAAACAACTTGCCAATCATTTACCTGGTTGATTCTGCAGGAGTTTATCTTCCTATGCAGGATGAGATCTTCCCTGACAAAGAACATTTTGGAAGGATCTTCAGAAACAATGCAGTAATGAGCTCAATGGGGATCGTACAAATTGCTGCAGTGATGGGAAGCTGTGTTGCTGGTGGAGCATATTTACCTATCATGTCTGACGAATCTCTTATAGTCAATAAAACGGGTACTATTTTCCTTGCAGGCTCTTATCTTGTAAAGGCTGCTGTCGGTGAAACAATAGACAATGAAACACTTGGCGGAGCAGTGACACATACCGAAATCTCAGGAGTATGTGATTACAATGCTGAAAATGATGAGGATTGTCTGAAAACGATCAGGGACATTATGGATAAGATCGGAAAATCAGATGACGCAGGATTTGACAGAAAAGAGACAAAACTACCAAAGGTAGATGTGAAGAGTGTGTATGGAATTCTTCCGGCAGATCGATCAAAACCATACGATACGAAAGAACTTCTAAAGGCAATTGTAGATGACTCTGAGTTAACTGAATACAAAGCCAATTATGGAAAAACAATAATTTGTGCATATGCACGAATCGATGGATGGAGTGTTGGAATTGTAGCCAATCAGAGGGAGATCGTTAAAAACGCTAAAGGAGAAATGCAATTTGGAGGTGTGATTTATACGGATTCTGCGGATAAAGCAGCTCGATTTATTATGAATTGCAATCAGAAGAACATTCCTTTGGTGTTTGTTCAAGATGTTACAGGATTTATGGTAGGTTCCAAGAGTGAGCACGCCGGAATTATCAAGGATGGAGCAAAAATGGTAAATGCCATGGCAAATTCCGTTGTTCCTAAATTCACGATTGTGGTCGGAAATTCATACGGTGCAGGAAATTACGCAATGTGCG
>CALCCB010000144.1 GCA_937899625.1 uncultured Bacteroidota bacterium | reverse complement strand
AAAAAGGAGTGTTGATCCTTGGCAGCGGAAACATGGTTCATAATCTCAGGATGGTCGCTTGGGACAAGATCGATCAGACTTATGGCTTTGATTGGGCGATCGAAATGAATGAGATCTTCAAAGAAAAGATCAATTCAGGTGACCATAAAGCTTTGATCGATTACGAAAAGCTAAACAAAGCAGCTTTACTTGCCATTCCAACTCCTGACCATTATTATCCATTGTTATACACCCTGGGATTAAAGCAGGAAAATGATGAAGTAAATATCTTCAATGATAAACCCATGGCTGGATCATTAACGATGACCTCCGTTAAATTTGGTTGATTTGAATCCATTTAAAGATCTATTGATAATTGACGCATCCACTGTACTTGCAGGCCCATCAGTTGGGACATTTTTTGCGGAGCTGGGTGCTAAAGTGATCAAGATTGAAAATAAAACCATCCCTGATGTAACACGGAGCTGGAAACTTCCTTCTGAGGATCCTGATAGTTCGATTTCAGCGTATTTCTCAAGTATAAATTACAACAAGGAGTATCTTCAGCTGAACCTAAAAGATGCCGGAGATCGAGAACTATTTGTGAATCTTACGAATAAGGCAGATATGCTCATTTCCAATTTTAAACCTGGAGATGAGGAAAAACTCTCGATCACTGACAAAGAGCTCAGAACATTCAATACCGGATTGATCATCGGAAAGATCAATGGATTTGGATCCAAATCTGACCGTGTTGCCTATGACCTCATACTTCAAGCGGAAACAGGGTTCATGTCCATGAATGGAACACCAGAGAGTGGACCGGTTAAAATGCCTGTTGCAATGATCGATGTCCTCGCGGCACATCACCTCAAAGAAGGACTATTGATCGCCTTACTTGAAAAGAATAAAACAGGTATCGGAAGAACTGTAAGTGTTTCTCTTTATGAAGCGGCAGTTTGTAGTTTGATCAATCAGGCTTCAAATTATTTGATGACCGGAAATGTCCCAAAAAGAATTGGGAGTTTGCATCCAAACATCGCTCCTTATGGAGAAATATTCGAAACATCCGATGGGAAACAGATCACTTTCGCGATCGGAAGTGACATCCACTTCAAAAAACTCTGTTCATTTCTTGAATTGGAGCATTTAGCAGATGACCCTAAGTTTTCAACGAATCCTGCAAGAGTAGTAAATCGCAAGGAGCTTTTTGAATTGCTCAATCATAAAATTGGCAGGTACACCTCTCATTCGATACTCCAAAAAATGTTAGAAGAGAAGGTCCCGGCTGGAAAAATCAAAGATCTTCAGGAAGTATTTGAGAATGAAACATCCAAAGAACTGATTCGTGAGGAGAAAATTGATGGAGTACCTACAAAAAGAGTAACATCCTTCGCTTTTAAATGGGAATAGAACTCAGAACACCATTAAATCAGGATGAGTGGGAGAACTATTATGACCTCCGCTATCGTGTATTAAGAGAACCACTCGGTAAGGAACGTGGCTCTGAACGCAATGATGGCGATTCTACAGGAGAGCATTTTGCATTATATGAGGATGGAATTCTGAAAGCAATTGCACGCCTAGACGATTGTGGTGTTGGAATTTCTCAAGTTAGATTTGTTGCTGTTGAAAGTGGTCAGCAGGGCAAAGGACTGGGGAAAAAGATTATGTTGGCAACCGAAATAAGAGCCAAAGAAAAAGGATCAACCAAAATGATCCTTCATGCAAGAGATTATGCTGTCGACTTCTATTTGAATCTGGGATACACAGTAATCGAACCGTCTTACAAACTATTCGATGTACTCCAGCATTTTTTAATCGAAAAAAAGCTGTAAGGCCTGCCTAACCTAAACTAAACAGCCTTACAGTCTGTATTATTTAATGATCTCTAGTTTCTCTGTTCTAGAAGTCACCCCGTCACTGATTGTAACGTAATAAATCCCAGGATAGATCTTTCTTGTATCAAAATGTGCTATTGTACTTCCCTGCGCAATAACTGTTTCCGCAATGATATTGCCTTGTTGATCAAACATAAATACTTTCTGATCTCTTTTATTAATTCCGGAAACCTGAACAGCAACCAGATCACTCGCTGGATTAGGAAAAACGGTCACGATCGCTTCATCCAAAATAGATTCTACTGAGGCACTTGCCGGGTCATAAGTCGTCACAGGCTCATTAATGCTAGTAACCTTTGACGCACTTACCACTCCATAATGAGTTGGACCAACTAAATATGGATATACTGAATTCCAGTTCGCATCAACCGTAGCAAAGTATGCGTACGTACCCTGTGGATATTCAGGAGTCACACAGAATCTACCATTGTGCTCATCAAGATAATCTTCTTGACCAGGGTGCGATACAAACTCATAATCTTCTTTAAAATACCCCAATGGATAAGTTGTACTTACTGCAGGACCATCTGCAACATCTGTCCCATCTGCCCAATGAGTTCTCACTGTTATGTTTCTGAGTTGATAACCTGATTTTATTCTGGCAATTCCTCCTGAACCATCGGCGTTAGCATGCCCGTAGGCACCGTATACAGGGAATCCATCGTAGGAAAAACCAATTAATGGAGAATGCTCCTGATCGTTGATCGTGTAAAGACCGTCTGCGACGTATAAGTCACAGATATCAGAAATAACAACCAGATCAAGATTAAAAGCAGATGGATTTTGGTGATGATGATAATTCCCCATCGCCGGATGTCCTTTTGAACAATCAAATCCGGGTTTTTCCGCTAATACAGCATCCCTGTTCCATGGCATGGTCGCGGTCGGTCCACCCGGACAAGGTGGATTTCCCGGTCCTCCACATAATGCTCCAGAACTGGTATCCCATGCTACCCCATCTCTATTGTCAAACATCGCAACTCCATTGATGAAGATTCCAATATTCCCCATCGTTGTTGCCGTGGGCGTACCCGTATTCTGCACGGGATTCAAAGGCATTTTAAATATTGCATTCTGATTCGTTGCCTGAGAAGGATTTCCGTCTAAGAATGGACCAGTAATATAACCCGGAACTCCTGTCGTGCTGATATATACCCAATTGGATGAATATTGAACGGTCTGCACGTTAGCTTCAACCGCGTCATTGATAGGCGTTGAATTTCCCGAAACGTAATGTCTCCCATTGATCCCTGTTGTATTGATCAACCATCCCGTTATTGCCGGACTCATTTGAGCACTTGCACCGAGAGTGATCAGGGAACAGATTATAAAAATTGATTTCTTCATTTAGCTTGATTTTGGTGTTTGACGTATAATATATGTTCATCCCTCATTTCTGATCAAAAAAATCTTTCGGGTAACCGTGCTCAGGAGCAAACATGAAATTTTTATCGGTTAACGTTAAGAGAAAAGCGACAAGGTCGACCTTTTCGTTGGTTGTGAAATGGATCCCTTTTTCAAGAATAGGATCTAAGGTGTTGGAAAAGTGGATCTTCCGATCGTAATGGTCTATTACTTCGGTTAGCTTTTTATATCTGCCATCATGCATATAGGGGAAGGTAAATTCTATGTTTCGCAAAGAAGGAACCTTGAACTTTAAGGAATCCATTCTGTTCTGGGTGACCTTCATTCTTCCGATGTCCTTTAATTGAGGATCCGATTCCAAACCATTATTTCGAAAAGAATAATCTGAAAAAAGTGGCTCCTTATGGCATTCGGAACAATTCTTACAAAATAATTCATACCCTCTTTTCTCTTGCTCGTCAAACTTATCCCTACCAGACATGACACGATCATATTTAGAATCGCAGCTCACTAGCGAGATCATGAACTGACCAAGCAATTTCAGTACTCTTTCGCCCGTAATAAGATCATCGCTGTATATTGATTTGAATACCCTTTTGTATCGATCATCCTTATTCAGCTTTTGCACGATCTCATTGATGGAACTTCCCATTTCATCAGGGTGATTGATAGGTGCCAAAGCCTGGGCATCAATGTGATGAATTGCACCGTCCCACATTAAATCTTTTTGCCAAGCCAGATTGAAAATGGCGGGAGAATTCCTTGTCCCGATGCGATCGTTGATCCCATGGCTCAATTGATGATCCACATGCGTGAACGCATTGTAAGGTGAGTGACAGCTTGCGCAGGAAATTGTGTTATCCGAAGACAATTGAGGGTCAAAGAATAATGCCCTTCCCAATTCAACTTTTTGTTCGTTTAATGGGTAATTGTTGCCATTGTATATTGGTTCAGGCCATGAGCTGGGAAATATCAATTCAATCGACTGATTGCTTCTGAATCCAACCAGAAGAAATATCAGTCCAAAGAATATGGCGACTAATCTCATCGTAGGAAAAATGAACCGGCAAGAATGTCTGCAAGTTCCATTGCTCTCTTTCCGGGTGACATTATTTTCTTGGCTTGATCGGTCGATAATGTTTGAAGAATACTGTTAAGATCCAACTCCAGACGACTGACATTTGAACTTCCTTCAAGCTGAATCCTGCGTTCACAATTGTATCCATTCAAAAACCCACCTATATGGAAACTGAATTCCTCTGCAATTCCATTTTCAAAGTGTATTCCTTCAAGTTTGAAATTAATGTAACCACTCTGCCATGACCAGTACATGCCATGAATCGGATCCAGAATTCCTCCTGAAATCCCATTCGCATTGGTCAAACTATCTACTCCAAGGGTAAATTGTACCTCATCTATTTGGCTTACAGGTGTCAACAAATAGTTCTGATCTTCCTCCAGATCAAACAAGAGTCCTGAGGATAGTTCAGATTCTCCTACAACAACATTGGTAAGGTAGAATTTTACGACATCTATTCGTATTGAGTCGTTTTGGAATAAAATTGTCTTACCCGGTTGAAGTTCAAGACGATCATACATCACTTTCACGGGAATTGAATCCTGCGCGCTTACTCGAAGTGCGACGAATAAAATCAATATGAATATTGTACGAATCACTTTTTACCTGGAGGCATTGGAGGCCTAAAAATTGTTCCCAGGTCCTTAGTGAGCTCATCGAACTTTGCAATTTGTTCCTTTTCGCATAATCCACGAATCGATTTGAAATGCTCAAAATGGGCTTCTTCGATCGTCCTTTGCTGTTTATTGATCAATGTGATTAATGAATCTTTCTCTAAAGGCTGATCCTGATCTAATTTTTGAAATAATTCATTTTTCAATCCCATAATTCGTTCGTCTGAAGACTTCAAGAACTTACGATGCCCTTTGATCAAATCATCATATTTTGCGATCTGATCAGCTGAAAAATCGAGTCGTTCGATAATAACTTCTTTCGGACTTGGAGGATGTCCAGGACGTTTCAATAAAAGAAATATCGTAATTGCATTGGAAATGATCAGAGCAACACTCAGGATCATTAAAAAACGTTGTTTAGTCATTGTAAATATCATTTGATTGGTAAAACTCATTCTGAACTGAGGCAGATGAATTCGTCTCTTTCGTCTGCTTTATAGCAGAAACCTGGAAAATGATCAGAAGAATAAAAGACAATCCAAAGGAGATCGCAAAGCCAGGTGTAAGTTTGTCATTGACCTGATTTTCAATCTTCGCTTTGATCCTGGTAAGCAGATAATCCGGTGCGTCCACCTTGTCTACTTTGGTCCACTGACTCAATAGTTCATCAATATTTGTTTCTTGTTTCATTGCTTTTAAGACGTTTTGTAGATTTTAATCCCTCGCTACTTCCAATTTTTCCATCAAATTCTTTTTGGCTCTTTGCACTAGCGACTCTACAGCTTTTCGTGTAATCCCCATGATTTCCGCAGCCTCTTCCTGAGACCTGTCTTCAAATTTTGTAAGAACAATGGCTGTCCTTTGGTTATCCGGAAGTGAATCGATTATTCCATATAGTTTAACTAGGCTTTCCTTATCTTCCATTTTTACTCCAGGATGATCAAAATGCACTGCGTAGTCAATAGTTTCCCCTTTCTCTCCGGTAAAGGATAAAATGGTCGCCCATCTCTTTTTCCTATTTCTGGATCGAATTTTATCAAGGGACTTATTTACTGTGATACGATAGATCCAAGTGGAAAATTTTGATTCACCTCTGAATTGTTCAGCCGTTTGATAAACGGATATAAAAACATCCTGAGTTACTTCTTTAGCATCCTCTTTATTTGCCAGATAACTTAATGCCAGATTAAAAACCTGGTCTTTATATTCATAGTATATATTTTCTATCTGCAAATTTGACGTGCTTCTCTTGGAGAGTGTAAATTACAACTCTGACGACGAAAACTAATCATTCCCTCGCACAAAAAAAGGCTATGCGATGCACAGCCCTGAATTGTGGAGAAGATCGGGCTCGAACCGACGACCTCTTGACTGCCAGTCAAGCGCTCTAGCCAACTGAGCTACATCCCCGTTTTAAATCAATTGATAAGCTGTAATTGCTCCAATGCTTTAATAGCCCACAACTGATGCGATTGCCTAAAGGTACTGATCGTTTTTTTACTTATCGAAACTTGACCTTTAAAAAGTAATTGATATTGCAAACTTTCCACGGCAATACGTTGATGCGATTCATTGAGATGTATAAAACTCATCGGACGAATCATTCCAACCGAAAGATCGTTATTGCTCCTTTTATTGGCAAAATAAAAGAACTGAAGCATTAGATCGGCAGTGCTTCTTATTTGATCCTTGATGTTAATATATTGATGCAAAAACATGCTCGAAAACAATTCATTTTTCAGCATCATCATTAAGCATCCTGATATGCTGGAAGCTTTTAGGCATCTTGCAATTAACCAGCTCCTTCCTTCAACTGAAAGTTTATAATAAATCAGCTCCAGTTCTTTGACAAAATGATTCATGTTCCTTTTCGATTGTAATTTATCTCTTGAGCGCATGATTTTATTTTCATAAAACCGAGAAATCAGATGCTCATTTTCAGTAGTTGGATCTTTCAATGATGAAAGCGCACTGAAGTTACCTGTTCTGTATATTTTTTGATTCTGCATATACAAGGTATTGAAGAGCTGATCTTCTGAAGTAAAATGTTCATTTTTTTCATGACGAAGCAGAGCTTTTGTATACATACCATTTAAATCATCTTCATCTACGAAATAATGAAAAAGCAATTGCCGTGTTAATTCTATCTCAATAATCCGAAATAAACTCTCTTGGTCATGAACAGATCTGATCAGCGAACCAAACCTCATTACATCAAGAATATTGGGGGGTTCTTTGATCTCTATCAGCTCACAAAACTCTTTCAAGGCTTCCCATTCTCGTCCAAGAATATAGAGCTCAATTTGTGCTAAGGGAAAGGAGTTTAGACTGTTTTCTTTAATTAAGCTGGGATTTTCCCATTTAGTTTTTCGCTTTAAGGACTCAGAAAATTCATAATAAGAAATAAATCCCAAACCTCTTAGAAGCGAATCAAGAGTTGATCTATAGGTTTTCCTTTCAGGAAGAATTTTTAAAATTCTTGCGATGGAATGACCTGATATCGAATAACCCATGCTCGAATACAAGGAAGATATCCGATGGCAATCGTTCACCGTTTTTGGCAATATGCCAAATGACGACATGATCAACCTTCTCAGCTCAGTTATTTCTATTGTCGAAATTCCTTTGGACATATTTAAAGATAATGAAAGTTCAATGTCAAACAACTACCATCCAGAAATAGAGTCCGAGACAAAATAAAAACAACATTACCATTCCAAAGATCAAGGACTTAAAAATAGTAGCTTTCAAATAACCGCTTTGAAGCCGAAGCGCATGTTTAAAGGTATTGATTGTTTCATCTGAATCAGCTCTAGTCAGAAATGTGACCGCTAACCAGGTAATCGTGGTGCAAATAGTTACAAAAAGCAGCTGAATGAAATATTCATTCACACTGAGCGCAGATTTCAGGTGATCAAAGAAGTACAATTTATTGAGGATCCAACTGTATAAAACCGTGTAAAAACCGGATGAAAGCATCGCGGATAATTGACTCCACGCATTCATTCGATACCAAAACCATCTCAAAATAAATACGGGAGCCACACCTGCACTGATACTAAAGAAAAAGGTAATTAATGAATATAAATCGTCATAATATAGCGTAACTAAGGCACTGATCAATGCGATCAATAGCATTGCTATTTTACCCGAAAAGAACTCCTTCTTACTGCTCAGGTCAGTTAAAACATAGGTTTGAAGCAGATCTTTTGTAATCAATCCTCCTCCCCAATTCAAGAATCCTTGAAAGGTGGAGAGAAAAGATCCTAAAATTCCGGCCAAAATTAGGACGAACAACCACTCCGGTGTTTCAGAGCGCAAATAATACAATATATAGAGCTCTTGATCTCCTTCGATACTGGGTTGATCAAGGCCATCAGACATAATTAAAATTCCGGCAATCAAAAGTGAAAACAAGCCGGACAAAAAAACATATAGTGCTGCCGCTTTCCATGCATTTTGAGGACTTTTTAAATGAATGAATCGCTGTGATTCGGTTCCTCCTCCATCAAAAAGTGAAACACTGATGCACTGAAGTACTAAAAAAAAATAAATTGCTCCATTCTCTGGAAAAGCAGAAGAAAAATCTCTATTGAGTTGATGATCCGTTTGGCATGCAAGATAAATGGCAGAGATCATGAGACCAATTAACACAATCGAGGCATTAAAAACATCAAACTTGAGATTGCTCTTGAGGCTATTTTTCCAGGTGAGTAAAAGCAACAATGCAACGAGTATGACCAACAACCAGGATTGTTTCATCTGAAAAACCGCATCGTTGATCTTTAAAATCATAATGAGCTGAAAGGAAATGAGGATCGGGATAATGATCATGCCAAGATAAGCAGCCCTGAAAACATGCAACACTTTCGCTGAAAACCCCGAAAATCTTAGGAGGATAAATTGATTATCTGTGATAAACTGCAGGCGAGACCATAGTGGGGCAAAAACAAAGGGAACCAATCCGGTAAACAAAATAAAGCTCCAGAATAGCCATAAACCCTGAATTCCATTTTCTATGAAAACACCAGAATATAATAACGCATTGTAAAATGAGGTATTGACCGCAAACAATGATACAGCGTTGATGACCCAATTGCTGTTGGACGAGAATAAATCTTGCTCTTTTCTCCTGTAAAGGAAAATGACAATCAAAAAATAAATCGTAAAACAAAGCACCAATGCCATAGATCAAAAATACTAGTTGAAATTGTTCGAATAACATTTTTAATTGAGCAGGATCGAACTTGCAAAAACTTGCAATGTTTTTTGAAATTGAAATAGATCTACAAGCTGTAAACTTGCACTGAAACTTTTTGGAGTGGCAGGAGATCAAAAAAAGAAGGAAGTGAAAAGGGAAGGAAAAATTTACTTTTTTGATCAATTGGGTGCATTGATAGAAATCATTGAGCTCGATGATATTAAAGAACACAACATCGCTCAAAGCACCAATTATGTGTGCATACTTGAAAAAGGAAAAGAACCCAGGCTGATCAATCTACGGATGCCATTGATTTTTTCATAAGTGATATTACCGATCACACTATTCACAAAGCCCCGTTTGGGGCTTTTTTTTATGGGTTCGTTTCTGACTTTTTTGATCATGCAAAAACTTGCTGTTTTTTTTGACAAAATAAATGTAAATTAGGCCCCATTTAAAAACTAACTTATGAAAAAGACCTTACTTTCTGCAATTACTTTGTTGTGTGCAGTGCACACTTCTTTCGCTGCCGACATTTATGTGAACAACTCAGGCCAGCCCGGCACCTGGTCAACTATTACACTGGCATTAGCTGCATCAGCGCCCAATGACAGAATCTTTGTTTCTCCATATGGGGCTTACACAGAGAATTTAACAATTTCTAAGAATTTAACCATTGCATCTGCAGTTTCAGGAACTACCGTTAACGTAGTTGGAAATGTTACGATCGTTGGAATTGCGAATATGCAACTACAAATCATCGGTTTTGAGTTTAGTTCTACAATTACTGCACAAACAGGAAGTGCATCTTTGTCAGGCTATTCTGATATTTACATTGTTGACTGTAAAGCTTCTGGTATTTCAGGCCAAGCTTTTAATCGAATGCATATTTTATATTGCCAAATGCCTTCAACTTCAATCACTTTTTTAGATGGTGATGTTAGAGGATCAACATTTTTGGATTTAACTGTAAATGATGGCCCGAACGCTGGAATTGGAGACACTACTTTTATTATTGGAAATTCATTCCGAAGATTAATTTGGGGTAATGATGATAATTACATGTTTGTAGCGAATAATTATATCTTCTATAATGCCAATTCCTATGCGATGTATTTTACAAAAACTCACTTCAACAGTTTAGTTACAAACACAATAAGAAATAACACAATTAGATCGATAGGTACTACCAATGCAAACACAGCTGTGAGATTTATTAATACGGCAGGTTTAAATTGGGGTAATGTTGTTTTTTACAATAATATTTTATCCAATTCTTTTGCGGCATGTGGATGCGGAGTTGTAATTGGTTCATGCCTGGTGACCGTTGCTGCAAATAAACCTGTTTTTTATTACAACAATCTTGAAAATTTCACTGATTTTTTTGGACAAAATATTGCTGGAAATGTAACTGGAGCTACTGGAACCGTAGATGCGTTGGGTAGAGCAACCGGAACTAACCAAATAGATCAAGGTTCTCCTTCGCTTGAATATTATGACATTGATTTAACAAGAAATGACATGGGAACATTTGGAGGGCCTTATTCTATAGATAATTATATGAATACGGCAGACGGTAAAGCCCGTGTCTACGATCTGAACATGCCTTTTGAGATCTGGTCAGGATCTACACCACAAGTGAAAGCAGAAGCTACTCATATCAAATAACCATTGAAATGAGAAGCACTTTGCGCAAAATACGCCTGGTATTTGCGCTGGTGATTTTTTCTGCCGTAACCTTTGGGCAAAGTCAGAAAACAATTCAAAGCGCAGAATACTTCTGGGATACAGATCCCGGAGAAGGCAACGGTATTGCCGCTGTAGCGCTGGACGGAAGCTTCAATGAGGTGTTGGAAACCGCCTATGAAGCAGCCCTGGCCTCACCACCGATTGGTGGCCTCCATCTGTTTAACATACGTGTTAAAGACATGGACGGAAACTGGGGTCCGGTCTATAAACGCACAGTAGCAACAGAAGACTCACCCAGAAACATTCGGATCACTCTTGCCGAATACTTCTGGGATACAGATCCGGGAGAAGGATCAGCAACTGTAATGGTGGCCTTTGACGGGGCTTTCGATGAGGCACTCGAAACTGCATTGAAAAACCCTTTAACAACTCCTGCCACGGGTGGTTTGCACCTTTTCAATGTGAGGGTAAAGGACGAAAATGGTTTCTGGGGTCCGGTGTTTAAACGCACCGTCGCTATCGAGGACGCACCGCGGAACATCAAGATCACGCTTGCTGAATATTTCTGGGATACAGACCCTGGAGAAGGATCAGCAACTGCAATGGTGGCTTTTGATGGAGCTTTCGATGAAGCACTCGAAACCGCATTGAAAAACCCATTAACAACGCCTGCAACAGGTGGTTTGCACCTCTTCAACATCCGTGTTAAAGATGAAAATGGAGATTGGGGGCCACTCTTTAAAAGAACTGTTGCCACAGAAGATACACCGCGCAACATCAAAATCACACTGGCTGAGTATTTCTGGGATACAGATCCGGGTGAAGGTTCGGGAACTGCAATGGTGGCTTTCGACGGAAACTTCAACGAAGCTCTTGAAACTGCTTTAGAGGCAGCTTTGGGTTCACCGGCTATCGGTGGATTGCACCTCTTCAACGTGCGTGTCAGAGATGAAAACGGCGATTGGGGGCCTGTTTATAAGCGAACTATCGCCACAGAAGATTCGCCAAGAGATATCAAGATCACAGTGGCAGAATATTTCTGGGATACAGATCCAGGAGAAGGATCTGGTACTGCAATGGTGGCTTTCGACGGAAACTTCAACGAAGCTCTTGAAACTGCTTTAGAAGCTGCATTAGCTTCTCCAGCCCTTGGTGGCTTGCATTTATTCAATGTGCGTGTTGCCGATGAGAATGGAGATTGGGGTCCGGTTTATAAACGAACGGTATCCACTGAAGATTCGCCGAGAGATATCAAGATCACCGCAGGAGAATACTTCTGGGGTACGACAGATCCGGGTGAAGGATCAGGAACAGCAATGGTGGCGTTTGACGGTAACTTTAATGAGTCACTTGAAACCGCTTTAACCAACTCGCTTTCTTCGCCGGGTGTAGGCCTTGCCCTATTCAACGTAAGGGTTGCCGATGAAAATGGAACCTGGGGACCACTGTTTAAAAGAACGGTGTACATTGAAATTCCTTCTGAATTCCTTGAAATTGCATCTGCAGCGAGTGAAAATACCATTTGTGCAGGCGAATCTGTTGAATTGACTGCCTCAGGAGGAGTTTCCTACACTTGGGCTCCGGGAGCAACGCTTTCAGCCACTTCAGGTGCAACGGTAACCGCAACACCAACCGTTACTACCACTTATACCGTAACGGGAACCGGCGCTTCAGGAACGACAGATACCGGCACTATTACGGTGATCGTAAATCCATCACCTACTGCCAGCATTTCAGGATTGAGCGCTAGCTATTGCATCAATGATGATGCGGTTGCCCTAACCGGAAACCCATCCGGAGGTACATTCAGTGGAAATGGAATGAGTGGAAACACATTTACACCAAGTTCTGCCGGTGTTGGGTCGCATACGATCTCTTACACCGTATCGAACGCACAAGGTTGTAGCGATACGGAAATCACTACTGCAAATGTGATCAATGCTCCATCTTCAAGCACGTTAACTGAATCAGCTTGTGGCTCATACACCTTGAATGGTACGACCTACACAAGTAGTGGTGTGTACACCCAGATTATCGAAAATACGGTGGGTTGTGATAGTACAATTACCTTGAATTTAACGGTGAATCCTTTCCCAACTCCAACAATTTCGGCATCCGGACCAACCACATTTTGTTCTGGTGGATCAGTTACACTGACCTCTTCATCAGCAACTGACAATGTATGGTCGAACGGTGCAACAACGCAATCCATTGTTGTTACGGCAGGAGGAAATTACACAGTAACGGTAACAGGTACTGGTGGTTGTTCAGTTACATCGGCTGCCACCGCAGTAACGGTGAATGCACTGCCATCTGCACCAATTGTTACTTCTAATGGTCCAACAACATTCTGTGCTGGAGGTTCTGTAACCTTAACTTCATCTTCATCCACAGGAAATGTATGGTCGAATGGTGCCACAACTCAATCGATTACTTTAAGTACATCGGGTACCTATTCTGTTACAGTCACCAATGCAAATGGATGCTCTTCAACTTCCACTGCAACAACTGTCACTGTGAATCCGGTGCCTGCTACACCTTCCATCTTCAACTCTGGACCAACAACATTCTGTTCCGGAGAATCTGTTACTTTGACATCGTCTATCGCAACAGGGAATGTGTGGTCAAATGGAGCTACAACTCAATCAGTCACTGTGAATGCAGCTGGAACTTACACTGTTTCGCAGACGAATGCGCAAGGTTGTACTGCGGTTTCTTCACCTGTTGTTGTAACGGTGAATGCAAATCCACCAACTCCGGTGATCAGCTTAAATGGACCTATTACATTCTGTGAAGGAAGCTCTGTTACTTTAACATCTTCAGCTTCATCAGGAAACCTGTGGACAACAGGAGCTACATCGAATAGTGTAACCATTTCATCCAATGCCACTGTTTCTGTAACTGTTTCGGATGCCAATGGATGTTCAAGTACTTCAAGTGATGTTAACATAGTGGTGAACAGTGCTCCAATTGTACCGTCTATTTTCACATCAGGACCTACTGAATTTTGTCAAGGTGGAAGTGTTACATTGACATCTTCATATGCAACTGGAAATAGTTGGTCAAACGGTGAAACTACACAGTCTATAGTTGTTTCCAATTCAGGCAATTACACGGTGAGCCAAACCAATGCTCAAGGTTGTACCAGCACATCTGCTGTTACGGCCGTGGTAGTGAACACAGCACCAAGTACGCCAACCATCTTTGCCAGTGGACCTGTTACATTCTGCTCAGGAGGATCGGTAACGCTTACTTCGTCTGCTTCGTCAGGCAACTTATGGTCAGACGGTAGCACGAGCCAGTCAATTGTTGTAACGAATTCCGGAAATTATAGTGTTACTGTTACCAATGTTGGTGGTTGTAGTTCTGTATCATCTACCGTAGCGGTAACCGTAAATTCAACTCCAGCAACTCCTGGCATTTTTGCGAGTGGTAGCACGACATTGTGTTCCGGAGAAACAGTAACCCTTACCTCGTCATCAACCTCAGGAAATGTTTGGTCGAACGGGGCTACAACGCAAAGCGTTACGGTTTCTGCCGGAGGATCATATACCGTTTCCAATAGTAATGGTTCGTGTACGGCAACTTCATCACCTACTATAGTAACTGTGAATGCATTGCCTCCTGCTCCATCTATTGCAGCTAGCGGCCCAACAAGCTTCTGTTCTGGAGGTAGTGTTACATTAACATCATCTTCATCAACCGGAAATGTATGGTCAAATGGAGCAACCTCACAATCAATAGTAGTGACTAATAGTGGATCTTATTCTGTTACAGTTACCAATGCTAACGGTTGTAGCAGCTCTTCTACGGCGACTGTTGTGAGTGTAACAAACGGTCCTGCAGTTCCTTCTGTATTCACTTCAGGGCCTACTACATTCTGTTCGGGAGGTTCGGTGACACTTACATCTTCTACAGCTACGGGTAACATCTGGTCGAATGGTGCTACAACTCAATCGATCGTGGTGAGCAACTCGGGATCCTACTTCGTTACGGTTTCTGATGGAAGCGGATGTACAAGTGTTTCAGCTACAACAGCGGTAACGGTGCAAACTGCTCCG
>CALCCB010000143.1 GCA_937899625.1 uncultured Bacteroidota bacterium | reverse complement strand
GCGGATGATAATTTTTACCTGAATGCTATTCGAACGCTTAAAGATAAGTTTCCGGAGATCGTTTTAATGAGTGATGTCGCAATGGATCCATATTCGTCTGATGGTCACGATGGATTGGTGCAAGATGGCAAGATCTTGAATGATGAAACGTTACCGATCCTAAATAAAATGGCATTGGCACAGGCTCAGGCAGGCATTGATATTATTGGGCCTTCAGACATGATGGATGGGAGAGTGGAAAGCATTCGAGAAACACTCGATATCAATGGATATACTGATGTTTCGATCATGTCATATACAGCCAAATATGCGAGTGCATTTTATGGCCCTTTCAGAGATGCTCTTAATTCGGCTCCTAAATCAGGGGATAAAAAAACCTATCAAATGAATCCGGCAAATAAGAAAGAAGCACTACTTGAAGCCGAACTTGATTTTTTAGAAGGAGCAGATATGCTAATGGTGAAGCCTGCACTTTGTTACTTAGATATTATTCATGTATTGAAGGAGAATTTCAATATTCCGATTACTGCCTACAATGTTAGTGGTGAATGTGCCATGATTTATGCTGCTGCTGAGAAGGGGTGGTTGAATTATGACTTAGCTGTAGCCGAGATTTTATTGAGTATCAGAAGGGCAGGAGCTGATGGTATTCTTACTTATTTCGCTAAAGATTTTGCTAAATTCAAAAAGAAATAATTTGTACTTTAACTGAACAGTAATTTCAAATGGAAGAATACAATTTTTATCCGGATAAGCCTGAGCTTGCAGAACCAAAAGCGAAAGGAAATTTGGCATTAACAGTATTCTCCATCGTTTTATTTGTTCTGACATTTCTCTTCATTTTCACCGAAGAGGTAGATTTTATCTTTAATCTGGTGGTTGTTTTATTGATCCATGAATTTGGACACTTTGGGATGATGAAGCTCTTTGGTTACAAGAATGTGCGCATGCTTTTTATACCCTTAATGGGCGCATTTGTTCAAGGAAGTAAAGAGGAGTATTCTCAAAAACAAAGTTTGATTGTAGCAAGTGCTGGGCCATTTCCGGGTATTCTGATTGGTCTTCTGCTCATTTATTTTGCTTCTTTTGATCACATCACCTGGATGGTCGACATGGGAATTCTTTTCCTGCTTTTGAACATCATTAATGTGATTCCACTTGATCCCCTGGATGGAGGACAATTGTTCAAGTTGATGATCCGTGAACATCATGAGAAATTCATTTTGGCTTTTACATTTCTATCTTCACTGGTGCTTATTGGATTTGGTTGGTACATTGATTCATGGGTGATGATTGCATTTGGATTCTTTATGGGGTTCCGTGTAAGAAAGATTCAAAGTCAATATCAATTACGAAAGGAGCTTTCCGATGAAGAAGTAAATTACAGGACGACCTATAAATTACTTACAAACAGAGATTATCAAAAGATAAAGCAAGTGATTTTGGATCATACTCCGGGACTAAGATCTTTTGTTGATCAAGTTGAAAAAGAAGAATCTGATCCCATCATAGCGAGTCAAGTGAATAGCGTACTTGTCAGTCCCATAAGGAATGACGCTTCTATTCTCTTTAAGTCAATTTTGATCGCTTTATGGATGGGTATTCTATCGATCCCTTTTTTGTTTTTCATATACAAGGGACAATTGCTTTCAGAATATGAGTGGTGGCTTGAGTACCTTTCAACCAGGTGAAAAGGTTTCCTTCCTGCATGAGAAGGGAGATGGCGTCGTGACTTCATTTGAGAATGGTCGATACACCGTTGCAGATGAATTTGGGTTTGAACGCACATTTCTGCCAAATGAGCTCGTGAAGATCTACGGTACCAATTATGGATTATCCGATAGTGAATTTGTGGCAAATGACGATGAAACCCTTTCCAGGTCGAGACATCTTGAATTTAAGGAGTCCAGAACTGGTGCAAGGAGACCATTGGATGTTTGGGAGATTGATCTTCACATAGAGTCTCTGCTCGACTCGCATTCCGGAATGTCAAATGGTGAGATCCTTTCAGTTCAATTGAAAGAATTGAAGAATGTATTCAGTCGAGCGAAATCAAAGTTCATACGAAGACTGGTGATCATACATGGAGTCGGAGAGGGAGTATTGAAAAGTGAGGTACTATCTTATCTTCATAAACAAGAAGGAGTAGAGTTCTATGATGCTGACTTTCGTGAATATGGGAAAGGGGCGACAATGGTAGAGATTCGCTACAACATTCATTAATCTGATAATAATCAGTTTTTAATTTAATCCTTGTCTTTATTTCTGTTTTAAAGCTGAATTACTTTCAGGTTTGACCGCCCCTCCGGGATATTTTCCTCAAAATGTTCTCATGAATATAAAAGGGTATGAAAGTCTTGATGAGGTATTGGACCGAGCTAAGAAGGGGTACTCAGTGAGTGAGTTCAAAGAGATCATGAAAGATCCATTGTTAGTTATTTTGGATACAAGGGATCCGGAAGACTTTGCTCAGGGATTCATTAAAGGAAGTGTAAATATTGGCTTGAACGGAAATTTTGCTCAATGGGTAGGTGAAATGATCTCTGATATAAAGCAGAAGTTTTTATTAATAACTTATCCAGGAAAAGAGCAGGAGGCTGTGATCCGATTATCGAGGGTAGGCTACTATTACGCAATTGGATATTTGGAAGGTGGGGTTCAAGCCTGTTGTGCAGAGGGTAATGATATTGATACGGTTGAACGAATAGGTGCTTCTGTTTTGATGTCTGAATTTCATAGTGATCCGATCATTTAGGATGTTCGCAAGCGATCTGAATATGATTCCGAGCATATTATTAATGCGAAAAACATTTCATTGAATGAGATTTATAAACGTTTGGTAGAATTCCCTTCCGATCGATCGTTTGTTATCCATTGTGCAGGAGGATATCGCAGTATGATTGCAGCATCCATACTAAAATCCAAAGGGTTCGAAAATTTCAGAGAAGTAAGAGGAGGTATGACGGAGATAAGAAAAACAGCGTTGCCTCTGACGGAATACGTTTGTCCAACTACAATGCTTTGATCATTAATCTTTCCGGAAGGAATGAATGTCGTTATGATTCTCTTCGATGTCGTCCTTCACTTTTTTAATTGTTCGGGTAAGTAAAAAAAGATCTGCTGTAGCATTTTGACCTAACCACTCCCAGCTTGGTTGCTCATCTTCTATGGCTAATGCCATATGATACAATAATTCCATGTCATTCAAGAATAACCACCTTTGAGCTTTTTCATTGCCTTCTGCTGCATTGATAAATGCCAGAAGTTGAGGGTAGCCATTTTTAGGTAGCCATTCACGCGCTTCATCTTTCAATAAAATGGCATATGTTGCCATAGTGAGCTCTTCAAAGCCATTATCCTTTAGCCATAAGAGGATTTCATCATTTCCTTCAATGGCTTTTGCCCAGGCCAAGATTATCTTCGCAGGATAATTGATCGGTTTCATTGGGACGATCTCAGCACGCTTCTGCACAGCAGTTTGATCTTTTTTCCCTTTTTTAAACCAATTTAACATGACTGATAAAAAATAAATGAAATAGCGATGGCAGCAATAATTCCTGCTAAATCAGCTAGGAGTCCAGCCGTAACAGCATATCTCGATTTTTTAATCCCAACCGATCCAAAGTAGACCGCCAGAACATAAAAAGTTGTTTCTGTACTTCCCTGAAACGTTGCGGCAAGTTTACCAGCAAACGAATCAACTCCGTGTGTATTGAAAATGTCCAGCATTAATCCTCTTGCACCTCCACCACTAAGCGGTTTCATGAAAGCAACTGGTAACGCTTCCACAAACTCAACACATTGTACACCGATGAAGATCAAAGATTCTCGAATCCCTGTCATGATCGCTTCAAAAGCTCCTGATCCTCTAAAAACAGCTACAGCAGCAAGAATAACAATAAGATAAGGTATTATTCCGACCGCTATTTGAAATCCTCCTTTGGCGCCTTCAATGAACGATTCATACACATTGATCTTTGATCTTACACCCAGTAATATGAACAATATGATAAACGAGAAAAGTAACACGTTTCCACCGACATTGGCCACTAATTCTTTATGTTCAGGAAAATAGATCAGGTAAATCAATAAGCCAACGATCAAAGCGAAAAATGATCCCAGATACGCTAGAACTACTGGTTGAAGAAGATTGATCTTTTGCTTTATTGATACAATTGTTAACCCGACAAGCGTCGAAAAGAAGGTGGCAAAGAGAATGGGAAGAAATACTTCTGTCGCATTGGCTGAATTATTCATTGCTCTGTAGGAGAGAATGCTTACCGGGATAATCGTTAATCCTGAAGTGTTGAGAACCAGAAACATGATCTGCGCATTACTGGCCGTATCTTTTTGAGGATTTAGTTCCTGTAGGCTGTTCATTGCTTTCAACCCTAAAGGAGTCGCGGCATTATCCAACCCTAACATGTTCGCTGAGAAATTCATCATAATTGATCCTACAGCAGGATGATCTTTAGGAACTTCAGGGAACAATCTTGAGAAAAGGGGAGAAACAAGCCTGCTTAAAACTCTAATCGCACCTCCATCTTCACCGATCTTCATGAAACCCATCCACAAACACAGTGCGCCCGTTAAGAATAAAGCAAGATCAAAACCAGTTTTGGCGGACTCAAACAAAGCATCCACCATTTGCTTGAAGATCATCGTGTCTTGCCAGAAGATGAGTTTGGATAATGCCACTATAGTAGCGATAAGAAACATTCCAACCCAGATGCGATTCATTACCATACAGTAAAGTTCTATTAAAAATCAATGAAAAATGAAAACCTTAAAATTTTCTTTCAACAGCCGTTTTTAAATAAGTAGTCAGTTTCATTGAATGTAAATTATCAAATTACTCTACTACTCATTACTTACTACTACTGGACACCATGGAAGCTGTGATTTTGTCAACTCATGTGGTAGCAGGAATAATATCCCTGGTTACTGGATTGATGGCACTTCTTATGCGCAAAGGAGGAATTGCGCATGAAGGACTGGGAAAGATCTATTTTGCTGCAATGACGATCATTTTCTTTACGGGAACATATGTCAGTTCAATTCAATCAAACTATTTCCTATTGTTGATAGGTTTCTTTAGTTATTACCTTGTATTTACAGGACTTCGTTACAATAAAGTGAAGGTCATTTCTAACATATCATTTATTGATGTGTTGACTTCGATCATCTTCATTTTTTCTTTTTTCGGAATGTATATTTTAGCATTCATTGCTGTAATGCAAGGTGTATATTCCTTTGGGATCGTAACCCTTGTTTTTGCCTTGATCGGGTCATCTCTGATGATCAGAGACGTAAAGTTTTATGTACTTAAACATCCCTTACCACATAGCAAAGTCTGGATCAGAGAACATATTGGACGAATGGTAGGAAGTTATATTGCTGCGTCTACTGCATTTCTTGTAAATAACATACATGTCAAACCCGAGATATTAGTTTGGCTAGGGCCAACGGCCCTAGGGATTTTTCTGATCATGTATTTCAACAAGCGCTATGCCTGATCGCAGCTACGTATGAAGTTGTCAAAAAGAATTCTCCCCGAATTTCCGGAAACCTCAGGATGGAATTGTACACCATAAATAGGTTTAGTCTTGTGTTGCATTGCCTCATTGATACATGCGTCTGAAACGGCGATGTGAATAAACTCATTTGGGATTGATGCTGTTTCACAATGATCTTCCATCATTTGAAATTCGTTGGGTAACTTGTCGAATAAAGGGGAGTCAGCAATTATCTCTATCGTTTGCCAGTCTCGGTCTTCTTTCATTCTTGCGACATATCCTCCGAAATGCATACTGAGAAGCTGATGTCCAAAGCAAATTCCCAGAATAGGTAATCCAGAATCAATGATTGTTTCGATAGGTTTTTTGAAAGGAGTATGGTCTGTTTCAGTCAATAGGATAGGTGCTCCGGAAATAATGATACCTTTCAAATCGTATAAGCTTTCAACGGTCACATCCAGTAATGGAATACTTACAAAGTCGTCAAATTCATAAACCAATTCTTCGATGTACCTCGTTTTAGAGCTGCCACAATTGATAACCCCGATCATTACAGAACAATTTGACCGACCCCCTGTCTTACGATTACAGGTTCTTCTTTTGTACAATCAATGACAGTTGAAGCATCAAGATTACCATACCCGCCGTCAATGATGACGTCTACTTCATTATCATATTTTTCATAAATAGCGTACGGATCGGCAAAATATTCCTGAATTGTATCTTCTTCATTATGGAGAGACGTTGTCGCTATAGGGTTACCAAGTCTTTCAACAATTCTCAGAATGATTGGATTATCTGGAATTCGGATACCAACTTCTTTTTTATTGGTATCAAAGATCTTTGGGATCTCATTGGATGCATTCAAGATGAAGGTAAATGGTCCAGGTAGCGTCTGTTTGAGAAGTTTAAAAGTTGAGCGATCCAACTGCTTGGTATACTCTGATAAATTACTCAGATCATGACAAATAATGGAAAAGTTCGCCTTGCTCAATTTGATGCCTTTCAATCTGGCAAGTTCCTGCAGGCCTTTTTTACTGTATAAATCACAGCCAATGCTGTAAACTGTGTCTGTAGGAAAAATAAAAGTGCCGCCTTTTTTTAATAGAGAAATGATCTGATCGATCAATCGATCATCTATGTTATGAGGATTGATCTCAATAAACATAATTATCGTTTGAAGTATCTCAATCTACCATTGTCACTTTTCAGGATCAGCTCATTTGATGACAACTCGTTGATCGTCAATGTTTCAGAAGAGCTTGAATCTCCATCGAATCGATTTATTTTTAACAGCTTGTCGGTTACTTCATATTGTCCTTTGAAGTCCTCCTGGATGGATCCAATGTTATCATTATTGATCTTTTCATCTGTGATTTCATCGAATAAAATGAAGTATCCATTTTCTTTAAATTCTATTTTGGTTGCAGTGGGAACTCCATTATAATTGAAGCTCTTTCCTTTTTTAACCTCTTTATACAAGGTCCATTTTCCAACAATTGAATCATTTTCTTTATTAGTGGTTTCTTCAGTTCCGCCGCATGCAACAACGGTGAATACTATCAAAAACAAATAAATAATCTTTTTCATTGTATTGATTTCGACCAAAGTTAACAATTTACCTTATTCTTTTATGATAGTGCATGAAATTGCGCGGTGGTCTGAAAATGGCGCTTCCTGGATTATAAATTCGGACGATTGTAATGATTCACTATGGAAGATATAATCAATTCTTCCAGCAGGCACTTTACCCACATAGGTGGCTCCAATTCCTTTTGAAGTATTTCTAAAAGCATCTGTCAAATGTTTACTGAATTGATGATAGGTGTATGACATCGGTGTGTCATTAAAATCGCCACAAATGATCGTTGGATAAGGAGAGGTTGAAGCATGTTCCATAACTTTTCTAGCCTGATCAGCTCTTTTGGGATATGCGACATTCAATTTGTCAAAAAGTAATCTTATCGTTGATCTTGATGGTTTTTCTGCACTTGTTTCGTCAAAAACACTGTATTCCTGGCGCTGTAATCGAATTGATTGTAAGTGAACGTTATAGATCCTGAACGTATCTTCTCCTTTCACAATATCTGCATAAACACAATAATTAAAATCATCATTGTTTTGTGTTTCGAACATGACATCTCCTTTTGCGATCATGGGATATTTCGAAAGAATGATCACTCCGAAGTTCTGTCTGCCATTCAGTTTGTGGGCATATCGTTCATGATAATCCTTGATCTTCATAAACTGAAGAATCGAATCTCTGGTCGTAAATTTTGTTGGTTTATCTTGATGGTAGAATTCCTGAAAGCACATGATATCAGGATCGATCGTTTGGATGTATTCAAAGATCCCATTTCGAATAGTTTTCCTTTCGTCCTCATTTCCCGAATAAAGGCCCAGCAAATGAACATTGTTACTTAGAATTGTAAGTGTATTTGCTGTTTCAGGAATCTCCTTCAGGTTGGAGCCAATCGCCAACATTCTAAAATGAAGTTTCCCTCCAAGTACGAGAACAAAAAGGATCAGAAAGACAATTCTTGATTTAGCTAAAATCCAAACGATCAAAGACAAGATGGTAATGACAAGTATAATAGGGTAGGCTAAGCCAAAGAATGGCAGGATCTTAAATGTGTTTGGGTGTACGTATGGTGCGAGATAGGCAAGCAATAAAGCAGCAAGACAGATGATTGTCAGTACTTTGAAAAATGAAGAAAATCGCACCAGTTTCTTTAGCATCTATTTACTTTTTACTCTGTTGGAATAGAAAATCCTTTTCCTGTTTGGTAAGGGATTCGTATCCCGATTTCGATATTTTATCGAGTATCAAATCTATTTTTTCTTGCCTTTGCTTTGCTGAGAGATTATATTCTTCATCAGTCTTGAACTGAGCAGTTCTGCCGCCTTTTTTAACTTTTAGGCGCTTTTCCCTTGAAAACAATTTTAGTAGTTTGTCCCAAAACATTTGTGTCTGGTTTATGATGTTTCCTGAACTATGAATCCTCTGAATAGAAAGAATTCCAGTTAGAACTCCTCCAAGATGAGCAAAATGAGCTGTGCCGTCATTGTTTCCTAAAGAAATAAAATCAATAAGGATAAAGATCAAAGCCAGAATAATAATCCGAACCGGTAATAAACCGAAGAGAAGTACATTTAAGTTTGGTCTGTAAAATGCCAATGCTGTAAAAATTGCCATCACAGCTCCCGATGCCCCCACCACTGAAGTTTGTCCAGCCTGAAATATCGGAAATATGACATGTGCAAGCAATTCAAATAGGCCTCCTGCAATTCCGCCCAATATATAAGTGATCAGCAATCTTTTCTGATCAAAAAGCTGTTCAAACATTTTTCCTGAAAAATAAAGGAAGATCATGTTGAAGAGGAAATGCAAAAAGCTAAAATGAGCAAAGAAATAAGTAAAAATTCCCCAGGGGTGAATTATGAAATCGGATAATGAAGTTTCTAGTGAAAATATAGAGTGAAGCACATTGGACACGGCCGATTCAGTGCTCGGGCCCAATAATCTTCCAAATACAGACAGCACCTGGATGACTAAAAAAACAAAGGTGTTAGCCATCAGCAATCGAATGGTCATTCCTCCGTGCTGATACTGATATTTCAGGTCATCTATAAATGTTCTTTCCGTTTGCATATTACCAGAAATTTTTGCGATCTGTTCGGCGCCAGATCAAAACAATGATTACTCCAACCAGAGCCCCGCCGACGTGTGCCAAGTGAGCGATAGAATCATTAGTCGGATTGAAAGACAAATACGCTTCAAAGACCACATATGCACCAATTAAATATTTTGCTTTGATCGGAATGGGAGGAAATAATAGCATCAATTCTGTATTCGGGAAAAGCATGGCAAATCCGGCCAATAAACCGAATAACGCCCCAGATGCCCCAACCATAACAGATTTGCTCATATTTTGGTACACTATTGCTGGTGCATCATAAGTAGGGTTATGAAAGATGATATTGTAACTATCTGCTTTCTCGATCTGATCCTTAAACATTAAAGGATCAATCCCTAGTGAGATTAGTTTTTGTTTTGCCTGCATGAGCTCATAGACTCCAATCGCGTTGTAAAGTGCGAATGCACCAAGACCTGCAAGGATATAGAATATAAAGTATCGTTTTGCTCCCCAAACTCTTTCAAGATGAGACCCGAACATAACGAGTAAAAACATATTGAAAAAGATATGCCAGGGAGTGTTCAAACTGTGCATAAACATATGTGTAACGATCTGGTAAGGTTCAAAAAGAGGGGAGTTTACATAATGCACTCCCAGCATCCTGATCGGATCGTATCCTTTTGAAGCCAGCACAAGAGAGGCCACGTAAAACAGTATGTTTAGGATCAATATATTTTTGGTAACCTGTGGGATATTTTGAAACATCTTAACTGAATCTGTTTGAAAGTTCTTCGAATGTGAGTTTGTCTAGTATTTTCTTTCCGGAAGGAGAGAAGCTGTGTTCAGGGCATCTGAACAATTCTTCAATGAGTTGCTCTGCACTTTGCTGATGTTCAACTTTCTTGATCTTTCCGGCAGAGGAAGCTATGCTCATTGATAGTGCATGGGCGATTTCACCTTTATCTATCTTTGCAAATACAATACTTTCCATGATCTGTAAAATACAGGGTTGAATTGCTTCTTCCTGCAGTATAGAAGGAACAGCGTTGACTTCAATATTGTTCTCATTTACAGACCAACTCCATCCGAAGCGTTCCAGTAAAGAGCGATTTTCATTCCAGTGATCGATCTCGTTTTTTGACACTTCAATTGATATCGGGAATAAAAGTTGCTGAGAGCTTATTGGATTTAAAATAAATTTGTTAATTAACTCATCATAAACAATACGTTCAACTGCTCTTGGAATGTCTATGATCATAAAACCTCTTGGAAGCGGGCTTAAAATGTACCTTCCTTTAAGGATAAGTTGTCTTACGTCAAGTGAACTTTCTTCAACTTCTATTTCGAGCTTTTCCTGAATGGGTTCGTCGGCTTCTTCAATGTTATAAAAAGCCTCCCAATCTTTTGGATTGAGGTCTTTGTTTCCAAAACCTTCAGCCTTGATCGCTTTACTGAAACTATTATCTGTTGATCGAGAGGTAGAATCAGTAGAGGTTTTAAATGGATTAAAGGTTGGGTCAACTTTGATTGTTGGCTCTACCACAGGCATATTACGCATGGAATGAGGTAAGTCAAAGCTCGTTTCCTGTTCAAAATCCAACGTTGGCGAAATGTTGTATTTACCTAGGGCCTGTCTGATACTACTTAGAATGATAGGATAGATCGATCTTTCCTCTTCAAACTTGATCTCCGTTTTTGTTGGATGCACATTGACATCGATTCGGGAAGGATCGATTTCAAGAAACAAAAAGTATGAAGGGAAATACTTTTGGGGTAATAATCCGTCGAACGCCTTGCTGACTGCATTGTTGAAATAAGCGTCTTTGAAAAAGCGATTATTGACAAAGATGTATTGTTCTCCTCTTGTTTTCTTGGCAAACTCCGGTTTTCCAACGTATCCTGATAGTGTTACAATGTCCGTCTTTTCTTCGATCGGAACAAGTTTATCATTCGAGGACTTTCCTAAAATGTCGTTGATTCTTTTTCGAAGAATTCCTGAAACCATTCTATAAACTTCGGTGTCGTTGTGATATAAAGAGAAGTTCAAGTCAGGATGTGCCATAGAAATCCGGATGAACTCTTCACGAATATGTCCAAATTCAACACTGTCAGATTTTAAGAAATTTCTGCGTGCCGGAACATTGTAAAAGAGGTTTTTGATTTCAATAGAAGTGCCTTTCGAACAAATGGTTTCTTCTTGATTTGTTATTTTACTGCCTTCGATCTGGATCAAATTACCCGTTTCTTCGCTATGCAGTCTGGTTTTTAATGTCACATGCGCGATTGCAGCTATGGAGGCGAGTGCTTCTCCCCGAAAACCTTTTGTCTTTAATGCAAAGAGATCATCAGCTACAGAAATTTTACTGGTCGCATGTCTTTCAAAACAAAGTACGGCATCCTCAGCGTTCATTCCGCTTCCGTTATCTATGATCTGGATGAGCGTCTTTCCGGCATCTTTGATGATGACTTTGATCTCAGTGGCACCTGCATCGATCGCGTTTTCGACGGTCTCCTTAATTACAGAAGCTGGTCTTTGAATTACCTCACCGGCTGCAATTTGATTTGCGATGTGGTCTGGAAGTAAATGGATAACACCGCTCATTTTAAACCAATTTACGAACGACGGTGTCTACGTCATCTAAACCATTAAAGATAAAATACCCTAAACCGAGCAAAAACAAGATCAACAACAGGATCCGAATGTTGTAGGACTTACGGATATGGGCAGAATTTTGAGTCCTTGACCAACTTTCTTGCATTGCGTGTCTTAATACTTCCTTACGCTCATCAGGACTCATGCCCTTTTGTTTTAATGCATCAAACTGAGCTCTTTTAAGCTCAAGTCGTTCCTTACGCTCATCGTAAAATCGTGGCGTAAATTGAAACTGTTTCGGTTGAGTAACTTTTGATAGAAATTTAAGTTGCATAACTATGATACACAAATTTAAGAAATTGCCTCAAGGCACGTAGCTTTTAACAATTTTTATTCCACCACTTTTTTCATGACAAATGGTCAGTAGAGAATATGGTAAGATTAACGTAAAACTCATTAATTTCGTCTCATGAAAACTTCATTTCCCGGTCTGCCTAAATCCCTCATCTTGTTGATGATCGGGGTGTGCTTTCTTTCAGTCAAGGATTCCGGGATGAATAAGCCCGTCATTCGAAAGGATCAGGCGAATTGGGCAGAAAATAAACTTAAAACACTTTCTCTTGAACAAAAGATAGCTCAGTTTTTTATGGTGGCTGTATACTCTTCCGATGCCGAAAAAGAATTGGCAGAAACTGAAAGGCTGGTGAAAGAACTGAAAATTGGTGGTTTGATCTTCTTTCAGGGTGATCGCAAAGATCTTAAATCGGCTGTTTCGAGATTTCAATCAGTAGCTGAAGTGCCATTGTTAATTGGAATGGATGCAGAATGGGGAGTTCAAATGAGGTTGTTCGGTGAGGAGAGGTTTCCATATGCATATACGCTAGGTGCAGCGGACGATCTTGAGCTGTCTTCACGAATCGGTGAAGCAATGGCTCAGGAATGCCGTGATCTTGGAATACATATGAATTTTTCACCGGTTGCGGATGTGAATATTGAGCCGGATAATCCGGTAATAGGCTTCAGGTCTTTTGGTGAGAACCCTAAGAAAGTTGGTGACCATGTTAGAGCTTTTGTAAATGCATTTGAAGCAAACGGAGTACTTGCATCAGTAAAGCATTTTCCTGGACATGGAGATACTAAAGTTGATTCTCACTATGGATTGCCTACTGTAGATGCATCCATGAAGGAATTAAGTGCCATTCACCTTGAACCTTTCAGAGAAGGGATACGTTCGAATGCATCAAGTATTATGGTGGGGCACCTTAATGTTCCTGCTCTGGATGATTCAGGCACACCAACCAGTCTTTCAAAAAAATCAATTGATTTTCTTAAAAACGATCTTGGATTCAAAGGACTAGTGATCTCTGATGCGCTTAATATGAAGGCAGTGTCTGATCGTTATGGAAAGACCGAAGTGGTTGTTAAAGCGTTTGAGGCTGGTTGCGATATTCTTTTATTCCCAGAAAGTGTAGGTGAAGCGATCAATGCAATCAAAAAGAAAGTTGATTCGGGGTCGATCAGCCTGGCTGAAATAAACGAAAGATGTCTAAAGATCTTGAAAGCCAAGCATAAAGTCATCTTTGATAATGAGGACACATACGTAAGTTATTCTCCTTCGGAAAGAAAACAACTTTGCACAGAAGTGTATGAAAAGGCGCTGACTTTGGTCAAGAATGAGCAGAAGTCGTTGCCAGTTGATCGCCTGGACAAAAAAATCCTCAGAGTTTCAATTGGAATGCACACCTTTCATTTACGAAAGGGTATAGATCGTTTTGCTAACGTTGATCATGCTCATTATTTTTCGGTGGCTGATCTTAAAAAGGTGCTTAATGATCATGTGAAAAAATACGATCGCATTGTATTTGCCGCGCATTCCAATACTGTTCGAGCTAAAAACGACTATGGTTTTAAAGGAACAATTGATAGTCTAAATCGATATTTACCTGAATCAGGAAGCTTCGATCTTATTCTCTTTGGGAATCCTATGGCCCTCAGGAAAAAGGATTTATCCAAATTCAGATCCGTAGTAGTTGCTTATGAAAACTATTACTTAGCTCAGGATGCTGTTTCTCAATTTATGTTTGGAGCAATTCCAGCGTCAGGGAAGCTGCCGGTTCATGTTCCAGGAACATTTGAGCGCACACATGGGATCCAGCTGCCATGGGCAGGACGACTCAAATTTTCATCTCCTGAAGAATTAGGGATTGATACCGTGAAGTTATTAGAGGCTGACAAGATCGTAGAAAACGCAATTAAAAAAGGTGCATTTCCTGGTTGTCAAGTAGTTGCGGCTGTTGACGGCAAGATCTTTTTTAGAAGGAATTATGGGACTATTGCTTCTGATGATACGAAAAAGGTTCAAGACAATACGATGTATGATATTGCATCTGTATCCAAAATTGCAGGTTCCACAGTTGGCCTGATCCATATGGTCGGAGCTGGAAAAGTGGATCTCGATCAGGATCTTCAGTATTACCTGAAGGAACTGACAGGAAACAAATATGGATCAATAAGGATTCGAGAGATGATGGCCCATCAGGCTGGTCTGCCAGCTTGGATTCCATTTTTTAAACGTACGTCAACGAACGGACAATTGAATTCATCGTTGTATTCTGAGACAAAAAAGGGAACCCATACACTTCATGTTGCAAAAGATCTGTGGTTGAAGGAGTCATATGTTGATTCTATTTACGACCAGATCACAAGCGCACCATTAGGTCCAAAAAAGTACCTCTATTCTGATTTGGGGTATTACTTCATGAAAAAGATTCTTGAAGGTCGATCTGGTAAAAGCTTTGATGATTTTCTTTATGAAGAATTATACAATCCGATGGGTTTGAGATCGATGAAGTTTGAACCCCATAAAGTCTTTCCGCTGAGCATGATCGCTCCAACTGAAAATGATAAGGTTTTCAGAAAACAGTTGATCCATGGTTTTGTGCATGATCCAGGTGCGGCAATGTTAGGAGGGGTAGGAGGTCATGCCGGTTTGTTTAGTAATGCCACTGATCTTGCTTCTTTGATGCAAATGTTGCTGAACAAAGGAAAGTATGGGGGAGTTCAATATCTGAAATCTGAGGTTATCGAAGAGTTTACCAAAACTCAGTTCAAAGGCAATCGTAGAGGAATTGGGTTTGATAGACCAGTTGAAGGAGGAGGTGGAACCTGTCATGAAGTTGCTTCGTCTTCAAGTTTCGGACATAGTGGATTCA
>CALCCB010000142.1 GCA_937899625.1 uncultured Bacteroidota bacterium | reverse complement strand
GTTTTTCCAACACTCGCTTTGGGAGAATTTGGAACCGTTGCAGGAGTCTTTTTTCTTCTAGGTATTACTGCATCTTCATATGCCAGCTCAGATTCTGCTCTTGCTGCACTCACCACTGGTTTTTGTATTGACTTCTTAAATTTTAACGAACGAACCGATGAAAAAGAAAAGCAACGGTTAAAGCTTTATACCCATATTGGCTTTAGCGTACTTTTCCTTTTGATCATTCTAGTGGTTTATGCATTAAAAGCTGATTCCTTGATCGGATTGATACTGAAGGTGGCTTCGTATACCTATGGTCCGTTATTAGGGCTGTTCGCTTTCGGAATATTTACGAAGAAGAAGGTGAAAGATAAGCTTGTACCTATCATTTGTATAATTGTTCCGGTCCTTTGTTATCTCTTGGACAGTTATTCCAAGGTTATCTTTGGGAATTACCAATTCGGATATGAATTACTTATCCTTAACGGACTACTTACATTTGCAGGATTAATGCTCATCTCAAATAAGAAAACAGTATGAAGATCGCACTGTCAGATAACGGAAAACATTTAAATTTTGCTCCACTCACATTAACCAAACCGTTGGCGGAGCTTAGAATGGGGATTCTTACCAATACTGAACGATGGAAAAAATATTGTCCTGAGGATGAGTTCAGTTATGTAACAGAGAATTATTTAGAAGGAAAATATCCAAGTGATGAGGTGGATCTGACTGTTTATGCCAATGTGATTGCTAATGAAGAGTTGGTCGCAGCGTTAAAAAATCTTGAATCAGGACAAGTACTATATGCAGAAGGACATCTATTAGGCTATACTAGTCTGAATGGAGAAAAAGTCGAATACAAGGGTGAATTTCCGGTTATTTTGAATGAACGATGGGACATCTATCAAAAAAATGATCTTGTTCTAAAGCAGGATTTCGATCTATTGACATTTGGACGTAAAAGCCAAGAGCTATCTGATACGAATCTTTTAATTGGTGAAGAATCACAATTGTTTATTGAGGAAGGTGCAATGATTGAAGGTGCCATCATCAATACAAAGTCTGGTCCGGTGTATGTTGGGGCAGGAGCTGAGATCATGGAAGGTTCTGTCGTTAGAGGGGGATTGGCAATGTGTGAAGGGGCAGCTCTGAAACTTGGAACAAAGGTATACGGTGCTACGACACTTGGACCGCACTGTAAAGTTGGAGGAGAGGTGAATAATGTGATCTTTCAGGCCTATTCGAACAAAGGACATGATGGGTTTTTAGGGAATTCTTTAATAGGTGAGTGGTGTAATCTTGGCGCTGATTCCAATACTTCAAATCTTAAAAATAATTACGGCAATGTTCGCACTTATTCCTATGCTGAAGGTAAGGAAGTAGATACCGATATTCAGTTTATGGGATTGACCATGGGCGATCATTCAAAATGTGGGATCAATACCATGTTCAATACGGCTACGGTAGTAGGTGTTTCAGTAAATATTTACGGCGCCGGATTCCCAGCAAAGTACATTCCATCCTTTTCATGGGGAGATGCAGAAGGAACAACTACTTTTCGATTTGACAAGGCGATAGAGTATTCCAATAAAATGATGGAAAGAAGAGGTCAGCAACTATCTTCAGGCGAAATTGAAATTCTGAGAGTCATTTCTGAACTATAACAGACAAAATTTCAGTCTTTTTTGCGTGGCACAGGGTTTGAAACTACTGCGTTCGACTAGAATTAAGTAGCTGTCCGGTAGTTTACCAATTTATTTTCGTTAGCGGACTGACAGTTTGACGTACACAAATACAACATGAGCGAATTTTTCGATAATAGCATTTTACAATTTTCAGATAACATTGAGGCCGATTCAGAATTTATTCCTTTGATCACAGCAGAAGAGGAAGAGAATATGAACAAACAGAGCTTCCCTGATGTTCTTCCGATTCTTCCTTTGAGAAATAATGTTTTGTTTCCAGGAGTAGTAATTCCGATCACGGTAGGTAGGGATAAATCCATCAAATTGATTTCTGATTCGAACAAAGGAAATAAGATCATCGGTGTGGTGTCTCAAAAGGATCAGGAGGAGGAAAATCCTGAATTTGAAGATTTGCACAGCGTTGGGACTGTGGCACAGATCATCAGGACATTAAGAATGCCAGATGGTAGTACAACAGTGATCATCCAAGGGAAGAAGAGATTTGAAATGATTTCACCGGAACAGGCCGAACCATACATGAAAGCTTCGGTAAAATATCTCAACGAAACTCCTTTTGATAAAAAGGATAAGGAGACGGAAGTAATGATCAATACGGTAAAGGACCTTGCTTTACAGATCATTAAAGAAAGTCCAAATATTCCTTCTGAAGCATCTTTTGCAATTGGAAACATTGACAGTCCTACATTCCTGGTGAATTTTATTTCTTCCAACATGAATGCGGATGTTGCGAAGAAGCAGGAAATGCTTGAGGAATTGAATACCAAACAGCGGATCATGAAAGTCCTTGAACATTTGACATTAGAAGCACAGATGCTTGAGATGCGTAATGAGATCCAATCAAAAGTTAAGAGAGACATTGATCGTCAGCAAAGAGAATATTTCCTGCATCAACAGATGAGAACTATCCAGGATGAGCTTGGATATAGTCCGCAGGAACAGGATGTGCGAGAACTGGAAAAAAGAGCTGACAAAAAGAACTGGGATAAAAAAGTTGAAAAGCTGTTCAATAAGGAACTTGAGAAGCTTCAGCGAATGAATCCACAAGGAGCCGAATATACCGTTCAATTGAATTATCTTGATCTCTTGCTTGATCTGCCGTGGGGCGATTACACGAAAGATGATCTGGATCTTGTGAAGGCAAGAAAAATATTAGATCGCGATCATTTTGGTCTCGAGAAAGTGAAAGAAAGGATCCTGGAATACCTGGCCGTTTTAAAGCTGAAAGGCAATATGAAATCTCCGATCCTTTGTTTTTACGGACCTCCGGGAGTTGGGAAGACTTCACTCGGAAAATCAATAGCTGAGGCATTAGGACGTAAATATGTTCGAATGTCTCTGGGTGGTCTTCATGATGAATCTGAGATCAGAGGACATCGTAAAACATATATCGGTGCAATGCCGGGAAGGATCGTTCAAAGTTTGAAAAAAGCGGAAAGCTCTAATCCTGTGTTTGTATTGGATGAGATCGATAAGCTTGGAAGAAGTAACCATGGTGATCCTTCATCAGCCTTACTTGAGGTACTTGATCCAGAACAGAACAATTCGTTCTATGATAATTATGTTGAAACAGAATTTGATCTGTCCCGAGTAATGTTCATTGCAACAGCGAACTCACTTTCAACTATACAGGGTCCTTTAAGAGACCGAATGGAGATCATTGAAGTCAACGGATATACGATCGAAGAAAAACTGGAAATTGCCCGTAAACACCTTTTACCAAAACAGATCAACGAGCACGGATTATCGAAGAAAAATATTTCGCTTGATAAAAAAGTGATCGAAAAGGTTGTGGAAGAGTATACCAATGAATCCGGTGTCAGAGGTCTTGATAAAATGATCGCTAAGATTGTTAGAAACAGAGCCCGACAGATCGCAATGGATGAGACATTTGATGTGAAAGTAACATTGGATGAAATTGCAAAAGTGCTTGGGCCTGGTAGAGAAAGAACAAAATATGCGGACAATTCAGTAGCTGGTGTAGTTACCGGACTAGCATGGACAAGCGTAGGTGGGGATATCCTCTTTATTGAGTCTTCGATCACTAAAGGAAAGGGAAAATTAACCCTGACAGGGAATCTGGGCGAGGTGATGAAAGAATCGGCGGTAATCGCTTTGGAATTTCTTAAGGCACATAGTAGCTGGTTAGGATTGGATCAGGAAGTTTTCGATCGATACAATGTGCATATTCACGTTCCTGAAGGTGCCACCCCTAAAGACGGCCCGAGTGCCGGAATAACAATGCTTACTTCACTGGCTTCGTTGTTTACTCAGCGAAAAGTCAAAAGTAAGTTGGCGATGACAGGAGAAATTACACTTAGAGGAGAGGTGCTACCTGTCGGTGGGATCAAAGAAAAAGTATTGGCTGCCAAAAGGGCTAGGATCAAAGAGATCGTTCTTTCAGAAAAGAATCGAAAAGATATTGAAGAGATCAATGCGTCCTATTTGGAGGGACTAACATTTCACTATGTCCAGACCATGAAACAAGTTCTTGACGTGGCATTAACGAGCGAAAAGGTGAAGGACCCGGTTAAGATCGACTAGTGGTAATGCAGAATGAGGTTCCCTTATCAGAAGAAGTGAATTCACTTTTACCGTCCAGTTGCTCACTCAAATTTGAAATGACCATCATTCCTAATGACTGGTCGTTTTCTATTCTGTTAAGATCAAATCCTTTTCCGTTGTCAGCGATGCAAAGAGAAAAATGATCATTACGAGTTTTAATAGAGACCTTCAAAAGAGGCGAAGAGTGGCCCTCATAGGCATATTTGAGTGAATTAGTAACAAGCTCATTAATTAACAAGCCAAGAGGAACGGCAATATCCAAACTCAATTCCAGAGAGTCAAATTCAAATTCTGTTGTGATTGATGAATTCATTCCTACATAACTATGGATCAGATCTTTAACCAATTGCTCTGCGTAAATTGAGAAATTCACTGTTAAGAGATCTTCCGAACGATAGAGCATATCGTGGATTGCAGCCATTGATTTAATTCTGTTCTGACTTTCCTTGAAATGGATATCGAGGTTTTCATCGTTAACAAGATTTGCCTGTAAACTCAATAAACTCGAAATTACCTGCAAGTTGTTTTTTACTCTGTGATGTAATTCTTTGATCAGGAATTCTTTTTCTTTGATAGATTTAAGGATGAATTCTTCTTTTTTAACGATGTCAGTAATATCCTGAACAACTCCATCTATTCGATACACTTTTCCTTCCTCATTTACATATGGCAATCCAAAGCAGGAAACAGATTTTACGTTACCATTTGGTGTATGCACTTTATGCTGAAATGCATATGGTTGTCCATCGATCATCGCCTTTTCGACAGTGCTCGAAAACACTTCAAAACCTTCTTCGTCAAATCTTTTTATGTAAGCTTCGTATAAAGTATTTTTCTCCTCATCAGTAATTGCAAAGATGTTATACAATTCGTCTGACCAGTATAAAGAGTAATTAATGGTGTTAAAACTGAAATTACCAAGTTTAGCCATTCGCTGAGCGGCATTCAATAACTCAGTGTTTTGAATAAGTTTTTCTTCAAGGATTTTCTGCTCTGTAATATCTCTTCCAATGGCGTAAATAATTCCATTTTTGTCTGTCGTACTCATCCACTGAAGAATGACGGTTTCTCCAGATTTGGTAATGTAGTGGTTAATGAAGTGAGCAGTCGTTTCACCAGTTTTGTCAATTTTATCAATTTCCTCTGACGTTTTGTTTTTATCATCAGGAAGTATGAAATCAACAATTGGTTTGGATAGTAATTCTTCTTCCGAATACCCGAGAAGCTCTATAAATGATGGATTCACCATTAGAAAATATCCTTCTGTATTGGCCAAGCAAACAAGATCCTTAGAGATATTAAAGAAAATTTCATAGACCTGTAATCTGGAAATCTCACTTTCTAGCGCTTTGGTCTTTTGGTTTAAAATTGAAATTTGATCTTTCGGTTCGTCAAATTTTTCGCTCACAGTGTCATAGGTTTAGACCAAACTACAGAAAAAAAAAGGCATTTGCAAACAAGTCACAAATGCCCTTTTAAAGTCAAGAAATTTGAGTATTACTCCTCTTTCCAGTCCATGCCTTTATTTCCTGAATAAGGAATACCTTTTTCATCCAGTTTCTTTTCAATATCGTTCAGTCTTTTGATGATATTATTCAATGAATTTCTCATCTCATCATATTCCATCGTAACGATTTCAAGATTTCGTTTTCTGGATGAGCTTACACCAACTGTGTTTTCCCACAACTGATATTCAACCAGTCCCATTCGTTCTGAAATTCCGGGATAAGCTTCAAACTCTCTTGAAGTTCTGGTCTTGTCGCCATACATGGCAGTTTGGCAAACCCCAAATTGTAATTCTAAAGCTCTGATTTCTTCAAGAAGTGTCAGATCCATTCCGGGATATGTGGTGATCACACTCTGGTATAAATTGATCTTTTCCTTAGTTTCTCTCAAAAGAACATTTGTTCCTCCAATGCGTCGATTCATTTCAGCGACTTTGTTTCTGAAGTCATTCAGCTCAGCAACATCCGCAGCTTTGAGTGTTTGGAAATTCATTGGTACTACTTTGAACTTTTCTGCTGATGTTAACTGTTCACTCTTGCCATTTCCAGTTAACCAAACTTCGACGGTGTAATTTCCTTCGATCACAAGAAATCCATTGTTGTCATTGTTTCGATTAATTTTTGAAGGTGAAGTAGATTCAGTTCTCAAATTCCATGTTACCCTCTGGATGCCCTTTCCTGCTTTCTGAACACGTCT
>CALCCB010000141.1 GCA_937899625.1 uncultured Bacteroidota bacterium | reverse complement strand
CTCCGTTTCCGCCATCATCCTTACATACGATACTTACCAATGAAGCACATGAGCCGGAAAATAATTGAACCACGGGGTCAAAACTAGCGCCTGCGGTAACGATGATCTGCTGTGATGTAGCAGAAGCAGTGAATTGGTACCATACGTCATCATCAGCATTTCCGGAACATCCCGGAAGGTTCTGTGTCATCCCTATAGTTGATCCTGAAACAGGGACGCAAGTTGGGTTAACATTTATTGAAGTGGCAAAAGAGCAATTGTCCGCTTGAGAAACACCAGTAAAGGCGATAAGGACAAAACTTGCCAGCTGTAAGATCTTTTTCATGGTCTTATTTGATTCGATGAATATCAATTGGCTCCAATCCATACGAAAGGATCATTTCCTTGATGGTCACTGGAGAAAACTGAGCTGGATTTTCGCTTCTGGTCAAGTTCTCTTCAACGTAGAAAATGATCTCTCCTCGATGACTTTCAGACTTATATTTTATCTGCGTGGATTTAACTTCTTCAATGGTTAGAATCTTTTTTTCTAGGCTTGTGGTCTTAGCTTGATCTAGTTCTCCTGAAAATGAGTAGCTAAAACTCTGAGAATGTCCGTAAAAACCAAATAGGCAGGTGATAGTAGCAAACAGAATTGACTTCATCTTACTTGAATTGTTTAGTGTAGGTTTTGAAGAGGTCAAAAGTACGGAAATGTACTACTCAAGTCAAGTAAAAACGACTGAAAATCCGAGGTTTAGTGAGATTCTTGGTACTAAACCGATTAATGGAACTACAAATTGATTTTTTTGAACGTGAATTCGTATTGAAGATCATCTTTTTCGATCGAACCTTCTAATTGGTCGGTTAACATTCTGATCAGTTCAATGCCAAAACCTGGATTGTTTCCAACCGTATGCCATTTGTTTTTATCCTTGTAGGTGATCTTAAAGCTATCATTCTCCAAGTGACTGAAAATAATTTCAATATTCAATTGATCACCTTTCGAATGTTTGATCGAATTTGTGATCAGCTCGTTAAGTATTAGTCCCACTGGAACAACTGTTTTCATTCCTATGCTTTCAAGATTAGAATCGTAGGAAATCGACATGTTGGTTTCGGTCTTGTGCAATGCTTTGATATCGTTAATTAATTCTTCAAAATATGATTTGAAATCGATCAAAGCGAGCGATTTCTCATTGTACAACTTCTGATGGATCAGAGAGATAGTCATGATCCTTCCCATTGCCTCTTCAAAGGATTTTTGGGCCTCCTCATTTTTCAATTCATTGGCCTGCATTCTCAATAAACTAACAACGATCTGTAAGTTGTTTTTAACCCTGTGATGTACCTCTTTTACTAGGATCTCATTTTCATTGTTCTTTGTTGCAATTAGTAGATTTTGTTTCTCCAATTCGATGTTGGCTTCCTTCAACTCGTTGACTGAGTGCTCCTTCAAACGAAGATATTCATAGAGTAAATATGAAATTATTCCAATTGCAAAAATGACTTCGATCATCAAACCAAGCTTCTCAGGAAAGGATAGCACCGTCAGTTTTTGAATGTTCGAATTCAGTACCCATAAATAAAAATAGACGATCGATAAAAGATGTAATCCAATGAAAAAAATGGCCCATTTAATACCTAATCCAACTAATGAGAAGAGGACAATTGCTACTATCCAAATTAGATCTGAATAATGCAATGTATTGTCCAGAGTGTTAAGCGAATAGATTACAAGGATCGAAGCTGAAACACTGAATACCTGATAAATGAAAATGTAGTTTTTACTAAGTTTTACATATAAAAGTGTAAACAATGAAAGGCAAAAAACAATAAAATAGATGAATGCCGCCTTAGTATGATAACCAATAAAAATTGCCGACAGAATAGCAAAAGCTACGATGAATAGAAATAACAATCGCCACGCAATCGTATATTTTATTCGTTGGTAGTAGCTTAATGAGGAGTCTAAAACAGGTGTGTACAAACCCATCTGATAAATTTAAGAAAAATTATGGAGCATAGCCAATTGATGTAACCTTCAGGTTTGAAAGGTTAAAACCATTCATTTTTAGAAGAGATAGATCAGCTGAAAGTTGATAGGTTGATAAGTCACTATAACTTACTCTCTCTGATAAACCCTGCCTACCGGATGGAATTTCATTTAATTTGATCGAAGCAGGAAACATTCCAAGGTTTGAATAGTCTTTTTTCAAAACAAAAAAGAGGTTCCCTTGAAAATCAGATGTAGAAGTTTGATATATGCTCTTTTCGGAAATAGGCGATGATGTATTGATCAGACGCAATTCATGATGAATATATGGTCCTTCTGCTATAGATACATTGGACGAACCATCCTCGTTTTCCATGCCACCAACAACTTCGCTATGATAATTGTAGTTGATCATCAGAATACCATATTTTGGATTAATAACCATTGTGTCTACTGGAATCCCTTTAGAAAAGATCACTTCACAGATAGGATTGTTTTTATAATAAAAAGTGGTTTTTCCATCGGGTTCATTACCAAGCATTTCACGTTTTAACACTACATTTCCTAGCTTGTCATATCTGGTGAAGATGTATTTTCTTCCATGACGATGCAACGGAATCGTTGATTCTCTTTTCCCATTACTCCATAGAAAAACTTCAGTTGTATCTGAGTATCCATAGATCTGGATCCATCTGCTTCCATCCTGAAATTTATAAACTTGGATCGTGTCTTGAGAAAAGACCCTAAGACAAAAGAAAAGAAGTATAATTGATAGTCTCATGTCAACTTCTTTGCAATTAATATTCCAATTAATCGATCAGCAAAGTATTCTTTCGAATTGCTCTCAGGCTATTGATCAAATGTTCCATATCATTGTCAGTGTTGAATGCCTGATATGAGAATCTGATAAAGATCTCATCTCCCTTTTGAGTGATCGGAATTTCAATATTATAATCTGTAAAGAGCATTCGTTGCAATTCTAAAGGCTTTTGAGTCTTTATTCGTGTAGCGCTGATCTGTCCGTAAAAATCAGTTGAAATGGGAGCTAATGGAACTGCATTAAGCTCTTTTGATAATATGGTGGTGTATTCAAGTACTTTTTGCTTACAAATCTTTGTTCGTTCTTTCCAGTTGAATTCTTCCATGAATTCTATGCAGGCTGGGATGGTCAAAAACGCAGAGAAGTCCCGTGTTCCATTGAATTGGTGATAATCAAAGAATTTTGATTTGCTTGGAAATGCCGCTTTATACCCCCAGGATATGATTAATGGGTCCAGCTTTTCTTGCCATTCCTTTTTACAATAAAGAAAAGAGCATCCTTTGGGAGCCATCATCCACTTATGGCAGGCCCCGGTGTAAAAGTCAGGATCAAGTTCCTTGATATTTAACTCAATATGTCCAGGAACATGGGCGCCATCAATAAAAACAAGTAGGCCTCTTTTTTTTGCTTCAATACAGATTTCTTTTACCGGCAATATTAAGGCTGTTGCGCTTGTGATCTGACTAATAAAGACCAGTTTGGTTCGTTCAGAGTATCCAGCAAAAAATTCTTTTACGATGGTTTCTTTATCTGTAATAGGGAGTGAAATAGGTTGTTTGATGTACTTAGCACCAGTTTTTTCACAATAGTATTCCCAGGTTCTGTCGCATGCCCCATATTCAAGATCGGTAGTTAAAATTTCATCACCAGGTGAAAATGACAAGGACTTTACCACAAGATTTACAGCATAAGTAGGATTCGTTACAAAAACGATGTCTTCATGATCGCAATGCACATAGTTGGCCAAGCTAAGGACACTTTGTTCAAGATGATCATAGCCATCACGAATGATAAACTGAACAGGTTCCTGTTCCAGGATCATTTGCCAGCGCTGATAATCAGCGAAAATTGGTTTTGGACATGCTCCAAATGACCCAAAATTCAGGAACGTGATATCAGGTCTTAATAGAAATTGATCTTTAATGTCGTTCATCGGGATAGGCTTAATTACTGATTTATTGATTATCTGTATGGCTTGGTTTATTCATTCTTTTTCCACCGATCAATGCAAGGACCAATGCAGTGAATGGAAGTAGCATCATGAATTGGTACAGGTGTAATCCAATAATTCCAAATAAGGCAGCACCGATGACTGGAAAGACGGCCATTGCAAATGAATTGATCGATTCTGATATACCCATGATCTCACCTTGATTTTTGTGATCCGCGTGAATTGAAATGAGTGCATTGAAGGTAGGGAAGCATAGGGAAAGCCCCAGGTTCATCGTGTAGTAAAAAGCAATGAACAGGTATAAGTTAGAAGTCATTGTAATACTGAATAATCCAATAACACAGAGTGTGAGTCCGATAAGAAGCGTATTGTATTCACCAAACTTTTTAATGAAACGTTTTGAGAGAAATGCCTGATTGAACGCTAGAAAGAGTCCTACAATAAATAAAAAGAAACCAAGCTCTTTTTCTTCGAAAGAAAACATATCGATCAGATACAAAGCAATTGTTGAGATATAAAAGGCCATCATTGTAGCGAAAAACATTTTCACTGTAAAGATCACTTTGATCATTGAAGATGGATTCACTGCTTTGACTCGTGCGGGAATGAAGATCATGTGCCAGATAGGAGTCTTTTTTCTTACGGTTCTTTTTTCTTCAGGATGAGATTCTTTTAACCAAAGGCTGATCGTGAGTAAAGTGATCGATGAAATGACTATTGCAACGATCATTGTCCCATAGAAACCCAATGAGGTAGAAGCAGTCAATCCTCCTAGTCCAGGGCCAATGATCATTCCGATTCCTGCGATTCCTCCTAGATATCCAAAAATATAGGATTTCTCTTCTCTAGTCGTGATGTCTGAAACATACGCATTGGTGACAGATGCATTACCCCCAGTTACACCGTCAAGAATCCTGGAGAAAGCAATGATCCATAAGGGCAAGGCCAAACCAAATATTGGATAATCGGGTAAACTCAAGGCCAGCACAAATACGAACCAGCTGAGAAGTGTGCCGGCCTGACTTACGAGAAGTATCGGTTTTCTTCCTTGCTGATCAGATAGTGCACCAAGAAAGGGTGCTCCAATGAATTGAAAAGCAGAGTAGCAGGTGAGGAGTAGTCCATAAACCCACTCAGGGGCACCATAATTCTTCACAACAAAAGGAAGTATTGGCATCAGGATACTGAAGCCAAGAACATTTACCAATGTTAAGAGGTAGGCGGGGATCAACCTTTTTTGCATCCTGTAAAAATAAAAAAAGGCAGACCTAAGCCTGCCTTTTTCATGAATCATTTCTAATTATAAGTGCATGAAATCCTTTTTCGCAAGTAATTCATCTTCTGTTTCTCTGTAATCAGGGTCGTCTACACAGCAATCAACCGGACAAACCGCAGCACACTGTGGTTCATCATGAAAACCTACACATTCAGTGCATTTGTCATGAACGATATAATATACATCCATATTAACCGGTTCAAAAGGCTTGTCTGCCAGGATCTCATAACCGTCCAGCGTGTTAATGATGCCTTTCAATGTTGTTCCATCCGAATATTTCCACTCAGCTCCTCCTTCGTAGATAGCATTGTTTGGACATTCCGGTTCGCAAGCACCGCAGTTAATACATTCTTCTGTGATCATTATTGCCATATCGCCAGTGTTTGGTTTGCAAATATAGCAACGCTTTATTAAACGAATTGTTTAAAAAAAGTAAAAATTGAGTTGGGTGTGGTTAGTCCGCCCAATCTTGGCTAAATTCGCAGCGTGGAAAGAAATCAATTGATCACCGCATTTGCGCAACTGGGAATGGTCATGGTACATCTTGGTGAGAACAAGGAATGGCCAGGATTCCAGATCGGTTTGTCTGAGCAGGAGTATAGTGACTTAAATGTGCTCATACGAAGACAGCAATCCTTTAACGGTTGGTTTATCGAGTCAAATGTTAGATCATCCTTATTAGCCTTGGGTCAATCACTTGATGTTTCACAGCTCAGCGAGTGGACTTCAAAATATTCATATTCTGATCATCCGAAAAGAGTAGGGATCATCATGGCAGGAAATATTCCGCTGGTTGGATTTCATGATTTTCTTTGTGTTTTATTGTCTGGGAATATTGCGGTTTGTAAGTTAAGTTCAGATGATAAAACTCTTCTTCCCGCATTGACTGATGCTTTGACAAAATTTTTACCTGAAGTAAAAGAGCGATGTGAATTTGTCGTTGGTCCCGTAGGAAAAATCGATGCCGTGATAGCTACTGGGAGTGACAACAGTACAAAGTACTTTGAACAATACTTTGGAAAGTATCCACATGTTTTTAGAGGGAACAGGACATCAGTTGCGGTGATTTCAGGCGAAGAGTCAAGTGAAGAGCTAAGAAAAATGGGGGAAGATATCTTTCAATATTTTGGTTTGGGTTGTAGAAATGTCTCTCACTTGATCATTCCAGAATCATTCATACTGGATCGATTTTTTGAAGCGATCGTAGATTTTGGAGAGGTGATCAATCATCATAAGTACGCCAATAATTACGATTACAATCGTGCTGTTTATCTGTTGAATCAGCACGAGATCCTGGACAATAACTTTCTTTTGCTTAAGGAATCAGAAGAACTTTTTTCACCTCTATCCATGATCTTTTATCACAGGTATAAGGATGTTAGTGAAGTCGAAAAATACCTTAAACAACACGAGGAAAAGATCCAATGTGTCGTTGGTAAAGGGCATTTGCCATTTGGAACCGCTCAGTGTCCGATGTTGAATGATTATGCAGATGGTATTGATACCATGCTTTTTCTGAATCAGCTTTAATCTTTGAATCTACGAAGATCCGATGACTCAAATGTCCATTCGGGCGTCCTTATCATTCCTTCATTGGCTCTATACCATGGAGAGATGTCCTGATCTAAAGGATTAACCAATATGTGGGTTTCCTGGGCAGGCATATAGCTTTGAGAAAGAAGAAAAAGTTTATTTCCCGAATTATCAATTGCAACATCCATCACAGTAACAGCGTGTCCGTAAGGATTCCCTGACTGAATGAAAACATCTCCAGATTGTATGTCTTTTATATTGTGAATGGGTATAAGCTCCTTTTTAAGTGAAGCGGTGTTTGCATAAGAGAATACATATTTCATGTATTTTCTGAACGATTTGTAAGATCTGTCCTGCGAATATTCGATAAAATATCTTGGTTTTCCGTCGGAAAGAAAATTAAAATGAATTTTTTCGAATTGCTCGGTCTCGAATAGATATTCTCCCCGCAATCGCATTACAGCATCAGCACATTGCTGAAGATCAACTTGATCTATATCTTGTTGGATTACCCCACATGATGCGGCCTGATTAACCTTTTGCTGTCCGTTGTAAAGCAAAACCTTATGGTCAGAAGGATGTAGACTAGAATGCCTCAAATAGTGACCAAAAGAGGATGAGTCTAACTCAATTCGTTCATAGTTTTCAGGACACAAAAATCGCTCTGATAATTTATTCCCATTAGGGTTCAGGATCATTTTAGAGCTTGAATCGTTGAGTTGATCTCTACGATCGATTTGTACTTCCAATTTCTGAGCTTGGCAACCTGAGATGATCAAGAGTAAAGAAAAGACGATTTTCATGCGACAATTTTATCTGAAAATGCTTCTTGATCAATTAGTAACAGACCCAAATGTGTTATTTTTGAATCATGAGACTATTCCTCGTATCAATTATGTTTCTTTTTCTCTCGGGTTGTATGGCTACAACTGGGGTTGAGGCTGAATTGAATATTGATTGCACAGGACATTATTTGAAGGTTAAAGACCAGGAATTTAGAGTCTGTAACAAAGAAATTCTTGAAGAACTGAAGCAGGAAGATAAAGTTTTGGTCAGAATGAAAAAAATTGACAATTGCTCTTCAGATGAGATTGTTTGTATGATGTTTCATCCCTACGAATACGACGTAAAAGTTCAATTTTTGAGAAAGATTTGATCTTATTTTGATCGTAATGCAAGTAGTTTTTCTCTGATTGAGATCAATCGCTCAAGAACGTCATTATTGTCGGCTATTCGTTCGTCTGAATCGGCAGATTTTTTAGAGCGAAGTGCCTTTTTTGCACCATCCAAGGTGTAACCATTAACTTTTACAAGTTCAAAGATCCGGTTGAAATTTTCGATGTCTTTGACAGTGAACAGTCGATTTCCTTTTTTATTCTTTTTAGGATTTATGATCGAAAATTCCTTTTCCCAAAAGCGAATGAGCGATGTGTTCACTTTGAACATCTCAGCGACTTCTCCAATCGTATAGTACAATTTAGTGAGTGATCCAGTGTCGACCATCGGCTTAAAAATGCGTTTGAATTATTCCCGAAAATAGTTATAATTTTGCAACCTCTATGCAAGGAATACTGTTCAAATTCAATTTATTAATCCTGTTTGGAATAATCATTCCTTTGAGTGGGATTGGACAGAATTCTGTTTCTGATAGTCTTCGAGTTACTTCGGCCGATTCTGTGGTAGTGAAGGATACAATTGTGAAAAATCCAAAGCAGGTAGATGAGATCATTTCCTACGCAAAAAAGTTTCTAGGAACTCCATATCAATGGGCAGGAACTACTCCGTCAGGTTTTGATTGTTCAGGTTTTATCTATTACATCATGGGTAGTTTTGGACTAAGTTTATCACGAACAGCAGGAGGTTTAGCAGAGTTTGGACGAACAGTGAAGTTGTCAGAGTTAAGGCCTGGAGATCTTATGTTTTTTAAAGGTAGAAACACATCTTCCTCTCAGATCGGTCACGTAGGAATGGTTGTGGAAGTGAAACCTGACGCGATCATGTTTATACACTCATCGAGTTCAAGGGGAGTGGTGATCGATAATTTTAAAACGAGCTCATATTACATTCCTCGTTTTATTAAAGCGAAGCGCTTAGATTATGGTGAGGAGGATAATAAGTAAGGAATGAGCGATTCAACATTCAACGGAAGGAATCAATGGCTATTTGTTATTTTGTCAGGCTTGTTCATTACAAGTGCAATAACCGCTGAACTCATTTCAAATAAATTGATCGAAATACCGATCAGTTTTTCGTTTTTTGATACTTCTTTAGGACCTTTCACGACAATTGTTGGGGTATTACCTTGGCCAATCGTCTTCCTTTTGACGGATCTGATGAACGAGTTTTATGGTCAAAAGGCTGTAAGAAGATTAAGTTGGATCACGTCGGGAATGATTGCCTATTGCTTCATTATTGTAACATTAGCGATGTCTCTTCCAGCGAAAGAAATACCTGGCTCCGGATTGGCCACGGACAAAGAATTCAATATTGTTTTCGGGCAGGCACAGATGGTAATTGTGGGAAGTATAGCAGCATTCTTAACATCTCAGTTGATCGATGTTTTTGTTTTTCACCGATTAAAAGAGAGGACGGGAAATAAATACATTTGGTTAAGAAGTACAGGGAGTACTGTATTTTCTCAGCTCATAGATACGTATGTCGTTTTGTATATCGGTTTTGTATTGCCGGGAAATATGAAGTGGAGTGACTTTATGACCATAGCACCAACTAATTACGTGCTGAAGCTATTAATTGCCGTCTCACTTACACCTTTGATCTACCTTGGCCACTATCTGGTCAGGAATTATCTAAAAACGGATCGTTAGGTGTTTGATTTCTTGTATCTCAGATGCCAGAGAAGGAACAGAATTGAACTGATTGCTAGTCCTATTCCGAAAAGAAAAGCATTTATGATTGTTTCAGGCGTGCTGTCATAGAGCCATAAAGTTGCCAGTGATCCAACCATGATTCCAATTTCCAAAGCAATGAACATGGTGCCCGCTCCGACACCTCTACGATCTTCAGGGGATAGATCTGCTGTCCATGCCATTAGTGTTGGGCTGGAAATACCAGTTGCAACTCCGAAGATCACTGCGGCAATGGTGTAGGTGATTATAGAATCGGATGTACCAATGAGTATCATGCTCAGCAAAAGAACAGATGTACCTATCAATAAGGTTTTTCTTCTGCCAATCTTGTCAGAAAGTTGGCTGGTAAACAAGCGAATAAAAATGGTAGATAATACATAAAAAGCGAAGAACCAACCTTTATTGTCGATCTCCAGGTAACCGGACATGTCTGGCGTAAGGACGAAAATAAGACCGCTACTTGGTGCAGTGAGCACCATCACGATCGCTGCTGGAAGAACAGAAGGTTCTATGACATCACTGAATTTAATCTTTAGGTGCGATGCCTTGAATTTTTCTGGTTGCTGGAGTGTCTCCTGAGTTCTTACGATCAAGATACCGGCGATCGCTGCAACACCGGCGGACACCATGAACAGCCCATTGATACCTATTTGGTCCGCAATGATCGAACCTGTCGCTTGACCGACACCAATTCCTAATGAAATAAAAGTTCCCCAGATACCCATTCCTTTGCCTCGACGATCAGATGGTAAGAGATCGGTTACAAGTGCTGTTGCCCCTGTAGGTAGGAAGCCAGCACTAAAACCATGAAGAAATCTAAGCATCAAGAAAAAATGAACAGAAAGAGAAAGTGGATAAAGTAAGCTTACGAGAAAGCTGATGATGAGTCCAATGATCATTACTTTCTTTCGGCCTATCTTGTCGGATAATTTACCAGAAAATGGTCGCGAAAGACCTGCGGAAATGGTAAAAATGGAAATGATCAATCCTTTTTGACCTTCACCTCCCAAATTGGTAATAAAATCGTTCAATTCAGGGATGATCAGATTGAAACTCGTCATGAACAATAGCATTGTAAAACAAAGGATCCAGAAATTGCTATTGTACTGTCGAAACATGGCCGCAAAAATAGCTATTAAAAAAGTATTTATTTACTTAGCGTAAAATTTGATGGATGAAAAAGGAAGCGACATTTGGTGCGGGCTGCTTTTGGTGTATAGAAGCGTGTTTCGAGGATTTTAATGGTGTAACGGAGGTCTATCCCGGATATGCTGGTGGACATAAAGAAAATCCAACGTACGAAGAAGTATGCAAGGGTACGACTGGGCATGCTGAAGTTGCTAGAGTAGTTTACGATGATGATTTGGTATCATTTGATGACCTTTTGGAGGTGTTTTGGTTCGTGCATGATCCGACACAGTTGAATCGTCAAGGAAATGATATCGGTACTCAATATCGCTCAGTATTATTCTATCACGATGAACATCAAAAGGAAAGGGCTGATTTCTTTAAGCAGAAACTCACTGCCGATGGTGTTTGGGAAAATCCAATTGTTACGGAGATCGTTGCGATCAATAATTTTTATGCGGCAGAGGATTATCACAAAAATTATTTTGAGTTGCATCCAGAGAATATGTACTGTCAGTCAGTGGTTCGCCCGAAGGTTGAAAAATTCAAAAAGGTATTTGCGGATAAGTTAAAATAAAAAAGGGGCGAATGCCCCTTTTTAAATATCTATGAATCAAAACTTATTTGATTGCATCTGCTCTTTTCTTGTATTCTAATGCCTTTTCAGAGTTCCCAAGAGATCTGTGAATCTGGAATAGAATATTCAATACATCCTTATCTTCAGGGATTTTAGAGATGTACTTTTCCAATGGAATCAACGCTCTTTTATAAAGATCATCCGCTTCCGCAAGCATCACATTGTATTTTGGATCACCAAACTTTAGCTGATTAGCTGCAGTTTTTGTGTCTCCTGCCCAAGTAACCAAATGAGCACCCAACTGATAAAGCGCATCAATATAATCACCATCGATCTCTAAAGCTTTATTCAATGCTTGTTCAGCTTTGTCATTTTGCTTCAAATCAATATAGATTGTACCGATCGTGTAGTGAAGTTGCTTGTTGTTCGGATCTTTAGAAATTGCTTCGTTAAGCGCAGCTTCAGCTCCTGCAGCATCTCCAGCGTCGATGTTGATGTTTACCAACTCTAATAACAAGTCCTTATCTGAAGGATACTTTTTTCTTCCTTCTGCTACGATCGCTTTTGCTTTTTCACTGTCACCACCTTTTCGGAATGCACTTGAAGCCAATACGTATGAAATAGCACCACGATATCCAACAGCAGCAGTTTTTGCATAATTATCACCTGCTTTGATGAACTCATTTCCTTTTTCATAGCACAATGCACCATTGAATAGGGAAGTTGTATCGATTTCACTTACAGCAGTTAAAAATTCTGCTTGAGTCGAATAAAGTTCACCTGCTTCCTTGAACATTTCATTCTTATAAAGCATGTTCGCATAAGGATCAAGTAAGGCTCTCTTCTGATAAACAGCATCCTTTATGTCCTTGTCATATTTGTCGCTGACATCAAAACCTTTCTTGTATGCAGCAATTGCAACTTCCAAAGCATCCTCTCCAGCAAGCTTCAGGAAATTTGTGTCTGCAGCCTGCATTCCAACAAAAAGGAAATTACTGTAGATCTCTCCCTTGTAATAAAGCGTCTTAGGACTTTCTTTGGTTTCAGGATGTTCTGCAGCTAGATCAATAAATCCTTTTGCTGCGATCAATGCTTTTTTAGCATTCTCGATGTCTCCTGTTGCCATTGACATCTGGTATTTGTTTTTGAATTCAACTGCAGCACTGGTTTCATTCTTTTTTTGAGCAAGCGCTACTGTTGTGAACAAGCATACCCCTGCAATTGCTGAAATTTTAGTCATGTTGGTTTTCATTTTTTTCTTGTTGAGATGAAAATTTTCAATTATTCCACATCCGGCTTTTCAATATCCGTGCCATTCTCATTGCCTTCCATTCCTTCCATTCCGTCCATTTCTTCTTCATCCTCATCTTCACTTCTTGGAACACGCGCAACTGCTGCAATTTCCTGATTATTTTTCAAATTGATCAGTTTTACTCCCTGAGCTGCTCTACCCATCGTGCGAATGGTATCAATATGCATACGAATTGTGATTCCGATCTTGGTAATGATCATCAGATCTTCTTCGTCCGTAACATTTTTGATAGCGAGAAGTGGTCCTGTCTTGTCTGTAATATTCAAGGTCTTAACCCCTTTACCACCTCTGTTCGTAATTCTGTATACAGGTTCATTGTCCTCTGGGTCGTTCAGATATGTTCTTTTTCCATACCCTTTCTCGGAAACAACAAGGATTGTAGAGTATACATCTTCGACACAGATCATTCCGATAACCTGGTCTTTACTGTCTGCAAGCGTAACTCCACGAACACCAGAAGCATTTCTTCCCATCGGACGAACTGTTGATTCGTTGAATCGAATAGCTCTTCCTGATGCCGTTGCCAATACAATCTCGTTTGTTCCGTTCGTTAGTTTTGCTTCTAATAATTCATCATTTTCACGGATTCCAATAGCATTAATACCATTTGAACGTGGTCTTGAATAAGCTTCAAGGGAAGTCTTCTTAATAACCCCTTGTTTTGTACACATTACGATAAAGTTATTGTCTACATATTCTTTATCGGTAAGGTCTTGAACCTTCACGTATGCCTTTACTTTATCGTCTTGAGGAATGTTGATCAAATTCTGGATTGCTCTTCCTTTAGAAGTTTTGTTTCCTTCAGGAATTTCGAATACGCGCATCCAGAAACAACGTCCTTTCTCAGTAAAGATCAACAAGTAGTTGTGGTTGGTTGCAACAAATAAGTGCTCAAGGAAATCAGCATCTCTTGTTGCTGATCCTTTTGATCCCATTCCTCCTCTGTTTTGAACTTTGTATTCATTCAAGCTTGTACGCTTGATGTATCCAGCATGTGAGATTGTGATTACAACTTCTTCATCGGCGATCAAATCCTCCATTCTCATTTCTGAAGCAGAGTATTCGATTACTGATCTTCTTTCATCACCGTATTTTTCTTTTACTTCAAGCGTTTCGTTCTTGATGATCTCCATTCTTCTGTGCTCGTTCGAAAGAATATCTTTCAAATCTGCGATCGTCTTCATCAATTCATCGTATTCAGCTCTAAGCTTATCTTGCTCAAGACCTGTCAACTGACGAAGTCTCATATCAACGATTGCCCTGGTCTGAATTTCTGATAATCCGAAACGCGCAGCAAGTTTTTCACGAGCGTCATCTGGACTTGCAGAAGCTTTAATGATCTCAATAACTTCATCGATATTATCTGAAGCAATGATCAATCCTTCCAAGATGTGAGCTCTTTCCTCAGCTTTTCTTAATTCATACTGAGTTCTTCTAACTACTACGTCATGTCTGAAATCAACAAAGTTTGAGATCAATTCCTTTAGTTTTAACAACTTCGGACGACCATCAACTAGACATATGTTGTTTACAGAGAATGAAGTCTGTAATGATGTAAACTTGTATAGCTTGTTAAGGACAACATTCGCAATCGCATCTCTTTTGATCTCATAAACGATACGCATACCGTTTCTGTCAGATTCATCACGTAGGTCAGAAATCCCTTCGATCTTCTTGTCGTTAACAAGTTCGGCTGTTTTTCTGATCAATTCAGCTTTGTTAACCTGATAAGGAATCTCAGTCACGATGATCTGCTCACGTCCGTTGTTTTCTTCGATCTCAGCTTTCGCACGCATTACAATACGGCCACGTCCGGTAAGTAACGCATCGCGCACTCCTTCGTATCCGTAAATGATACCTCCTGTAGGAAAGTCAGGCGCTTTTACATATTTCAACAACTCTTCGTCGTCGATCGCTTTATCATCTATATAAGCTACGATTCCATCAACAACTTCACTAAGATTGTGTGGAGCCATATTTGTTGCCATACCTACAGCGATACCAGCAGCTCCATTCACCAAAAGGTTTGGAACCTTAGTAGGTAACACTGTTGGCTCCTCCAAGCTATCGTCAAAGTTAGGGGAGAAGTCTACTGTTTCCTTGTCAAGGTCATTCAGCATTTCTTCTGCTATCTTGCGAAGTCTTGCCTCTGTATATCTCATTGCTGCCGGACTATCACCATCGACAGAACCAAAGTTACCTTGACCATCTACCAATGGATAACGCAAAGACCAAGGCTGTGCCATACGAACCATAGTGTCGTATACTGAACTATCTCCATGCGGATGGTATTTACCCAGAACTTCCCCGACAATTCTTGCTGACTTCTTATAAGGTCTATTTGAAAATACACCCAAGTCCTGCATACCATATAACACCCTTCTGTGAACTGGTTTGAAACCATCACGAACATCAGGTAGGGCTCTAGATACGATCACCGACATCGAATAATCGATGTAGGCCGACTTCATTTCATCTTCAATGTTGATCTGGATTATTTTTTCTCCGTCTGCCATTTTGTCTAAACATTAAATTTTAGCACATTATTTGTGCGGTTTTTAGCAAGTTCCGAAATTAGTGATATTCCAAGGAGTGGAGATGGTTGAAAACCCTGTTTTTACTAACAAAAATCTGTGGAAAATGACCTTTTTTTTGTACTTATCAACAATTTTTTCGTTTTACTTTTATGTGACGGCAGAATTGCACAATTTTAAACGCTAAAAGTGCCATAAATTATGGAAGCAAAATTTTCCCCAAGGGTGAAGGATGTGATCAGCTTTAGTAGGGAGGAAGCCCTAAGGCTAGGGAATGACTTTATTGCTGTTGAGCACATATTGTTGGGTTTGATCAGAGAAGGAGATGGGACTGGAATCAAAATTTTGAGTGAATTCCATCTGGATCTTAAACAGATCAGACAAGAGGTTGAACAGAGCTTGATGAAGTCGTCAAAAACGATCCATCAGAACATGACGAATATTCCTTTGGTTAAGCAGGCAGAAAAAGTCCTTAAAATGACTTACCTTGAGGCCAAACTTTACAAAAGTCCTGTCATAGGAACAGAGCACCTATTGTTATCAATTTTAAAAGAAGAAAACAGTTTTGCATGTAAAGTGCTGAACAAATACGGAGTCATATACGAAAATGCAAAAGACGAACTAGAAGCAATGATAGAAGAAAACACAACGCCAAGAGCTGAATTTCCTGGAGGACAGGAAGAGGAGGGAGAGCAATTCGCTCCTCAACGTAAACCGGTAGATCCAAAGTCAAAAACTCCGGTTCTTGATAATTTTGGACGTGATCTTACCAAAATGGCGGAAGCCGGTAAGTTAGATCCTATTGTAGGTAGAGAAAAAGAGATCGAGCGAGTAAGCCAGATCCTATCAAGAAGAAAAAAGAATAATCCGATTCTTATTGGTGAACCTGGAGTAGGTAAAAGTGCGATTGCTGAAGGGCTTGCGCTGCGCATTGTTCAGAGAAAAGTTTCCAGAGTTCTTTTCAATAAGCGCATTATTTCCCTTGACCTTGCTTCTTTGGTTGCAGGTACAAAATACCGTGGTCAGTTTGAAGAAAGAATGAAGGCTGTAATGCAGGAGATCGAAAAGAATCCTGATGTGATCCTTTTCATTGATGAGATCCATACGATCATTGGTGCCGGAGGTGCAAGTGGATCTTTGGATGCTTCAAATATGTTTAAGCCTGCTTTGGCTCGTGGAGAAATGCAGGCAATCGGAGCAACAACTCTTGATGAGTACAGACAGTATATTGAAAAGGATGGGGCTTTGGAGCGTCGTTTCCAGAAAGTGATGATCGAACCAACAACGATCGATGAAACCGTTCAGATCTTGAACAATATTAAAGAGCGATACGAAGATCACCATTCAGTTACCTACACAGATGAAGCGATTGCTGCTTGTGTAAAATTGACTGAACGATATATCACGGACAGACATCTGCCTGATAAGGCGATCGATGCTTTAGATGAGGTAGGTTCTAGAGTTCACTTGACGAATATTAATGTTCCTCAGGAAATATTAGACATAGAGGCTGAAATCGAAAAACTGAAGGAGCAAAAGAACGATGTTATCAAATCTCAGCAGTACGAAAAGGCGGCTGAATTGAGAGATAATGAACGAAAATTTCAGGAACAATTAGAAACAGCTAAAAAGAAGTGGGAAGAAGAGTCTAAAAGTAATCGCGTTGTTGTAACTGAGGACCATGTTGCTGAAGTTGTTTCAATGATGTGTGGAATTCCTGTAACGAGAGTTTCTCAGTCTGAGATGGGTAAACTTGCTAAAATGGGTGAAGAACTCAGAGGTAAGGTTATCGGACAGGATGATGCAGTAGCGAAAGTTGTTAAGGCGATTCAGCGTAACAGAGCGGGATTAAAAGATCCAAATAAGCCAATTGGTTCATTCTTTTTCCTAGGGCCTACAGGAGTGGGTAAGACTCAGTTAGCCAAAGAACTGGCGAAATATCTTTTTGATTCAGAGGATTCTTTGATCAGAATTGACATGTCTGAATACATGGAGAAATTCTCTATTTCCAGATTAGTTGGAGCGCCTCCGGGATACGTTGGATACGAGGAAGGTGGTCAGTTGACTGAAAAGGTGAGAAGAAAGCCATATTCAATAGTATTGTTGGACGAAATTGAAAAGGCCCATCCGGACGTGTTTAACTTATTGTTACAGGCATTGGATGACGGTCATATGACTGATGGTCTTGGAAGAAAGATCGATTTCAAGAATACAATTCTGATCATGACGTCAAACATTGGTGCTCGTCAATTGGCTGAATTTGGTTCAGGTGTCGGATTCGGTACCAAGGCGAAAGAAGAGCAAAGAGATGAAAATGCCAAGACAGTTATTCAAAATGCGTTAAGAAAAGCATTTTCTCCAGAATTCCTGAATCGTGTTGACGATATGGTCTTGTTTAGATCGTTGAATCGTGAAGATATTCACAAGATCATCGATCTTGAATTATCGAAGCTGTACAAGCGTTTGAATGATCTCGGTTATACAATTTCACTTACAGAAAAAGCGAAAGACTTTATAGTTGAGAAAGGATATGATGAGAAGTTCGGAGCTCGTCCTTTGAAAAGAGCAATTCAGAAATTCATCGAAGATCCTTTGGCTGAAGAGATCATTAAATCGAATCTTCATGAAGGTGACAAGATCAAAATCGATCTTGACCAAAAAGGGGAAGAGTTAACGGTTTCTGTCGATAAAGGAAAGGCGAAAACAAAAACAAAAGAATAAGAGTTATCTTAAAATAGAAAGGGAGGCAAATGCCTCCCTTTTTTGTTATATCTGGACCTTTTAGATCACAGACTTTTCCGATTCATTGATCTGTTTTCTAAAGACAATCTTTCCATCGAAGACATCCATTACAACGTTTTGAGTCTTGTCGATGTTTCCTCCCAATAATGCTTTGGACAATTCATTCAGCACTTGCTTTTGAATAAACCTTTTCACTGGTCTTGCTCCAAAGAATGGGTCATAACCGGCTTCAGTGATGTAATCGAATGCTTCCTGTGAGATCAATAAAGTAATTTCCTTTTCTTTTAAGGTTTTGCTCAATTGAGCTAGTTGAAGTTTTACGATTTCCTGAACATTTCCTTTGGTTAATGGAAGGAACATGATCGTTTCGTCAATTCTGTTTAAGAATTCCGGTCTGATCGTTTGCTTTAAAAGCTCAAGTACTTCAATTTTAGCCTTCTCAGTTGCTCTTTCGAATTCTGCAGGTTTGATATTGTCGAATTTCTCGTGGATCAAATGCGAACCAAGATTAGAGGTCATGATGATGATGGTGTTTTTAAAATTCACGACCCTTCCTTTATTGTCCGTAAGACGACCATCATCAAGTACTTGTAACAGCACATTGAAAACGTCAGGATGAGCTTTCTCGATCTCGTCCAAAAGGACAATAGAGTAAGGTCTTCTTCTTACAGCTTCTGTGAGTTGTCCGCCCTCGTCATATCCTACGTATCCCGGAGGGGCACCAACAAGGCGACTTACAGAATGCTTTTCCTGGTATTCACTCATGTCGATACGAGTCATGGCATTTTCATCGTTGAAGAGAAATTCCGCAAGGGCTTTGGCTAATTCTGTCTTTCCAACTCCCGTCGTACCAAGGAAGATAAATGATCCGATAGGTCGCTTTGAATCCTGTAATCCTGCACGTGATCTCCTTACGGCATCTGAGATAGCTTCAATCGCTTCATCTTGGCCAATAACTCTTTTTCTCAATTCATCTTCCAGTCTTAGTAGTTTGGATACTTCGCTTTCGACCATTTTACTCACTGGGATTCCGGTCCATTTCGAAACAACCTCTGCAATTTCCTCTGAATCTACTTCCTCTTTTATCATTTTGGAATTTGATTGCATTTCGACCAGCTTCGCTTTTAACGCTTCAAGGTTTTCTTCAGCTTCTTTTATTCTTCCATATCTGATCTCAGCAACCTTACCATAATCTCCATTTCTTTCAGCGGAATCTGCTTCAAATTTGAAGTTTTCAATGTCTTCTTTAGTTTTCTGGATTGAGTCTACAACATCTCTTTCCGCTTGCCATTTTGCTTTGAAAGCATCACGCTGTGAAGTCAATTCGGAGAGTTCTTTTTCTAAATGTTCCATTTTCTTGGAATCATTTTCTCGTTTGATAGCCTCTTTTTCAATTTCCAATTGCATGATCTTTCTCTCGATCTCATCCAGCTGTTCAGGTTTTGAGTTGATCTCCATTCTAAGTTTAGAGGCTGCTTCGTCGATCAAGTCAATCGCCTTGTCTGGTAAATGTCTATCCGTAATATAGCGTTGTGATAATTCAACAGCTGAAATGATCGCAGAGTCTTTTATCAGAACCTTATGATGATTTTCATATTTCTCTTTAATTCCTCTGAGAATTGAAATGGCATCTTCCGTGCTTGGCTCATCGACTAACACGGTCTGGAATCTTCTAACCAGTGCTTTGTCTTTTTCGAAATATTTCTGGTATTCATTCAAAGTGGTCGCACCAACTGCTCTAAGTTCACCTCTGGCAAGTGCGGGTTTTAAAATGTTTGCCGCATCCATTGCGCCTTCACCACCACCACCTGCACCAACAAGTGTATGGATCTCGTCAATAAACAAAATTATTTCTCCTTCGGCATTTATGACTTCTTTTACGACGGACTTTAGACGTTCTTCAAACTCCCCTTTGTATTTCGCGCCTGCAATTAAGGCTCCCATATCCAACGAATAAACCATCTTCGATTTTAAATTCTCTGGAACGTCTCCGGAGATGATCCTATGTGCGAGACCTTCGGCGATAGCTGTTTTTCCTACACCTGGTTCTCCGATCAAAATTGGGTTGTTCTTGGTTCTTCTCGTTAAGATCTGTAAGACTCTACGAATTTCCTCATCCCGACCAATGACTGGGTCGAGTTTTCCTGCCTTCGCCAATTCATTAAGGTTTTTAGCGTATTTCTCAAGTGATTTATATGTTCCTTCTTGACTGTTTGAAGTAACATTTTGTCCATTTCTAAGATCCATGATTGCCGCTTTTAATTTGGGTTTTGTGATATTGTTGTCCTTTAGTAAGGTCCCGATGTTGTCACCAGCATCGATTAAAGAATAAAGAAGAAGTTCAATTGTAACGTACTCATCCTTAAAATTCTTTAACTCGCTTACAGCGTAATTCAGCACCTTGTGAGCGTTCTGAGATAAGTAGAGTTGTCCACCTTCAACTTTTGGATATGTTCCTATAATTCTGTCGAGTGCTGATTCTATAATCTTTTGATTTACTCCCAGTTTTCCGAGTAGGTAAGGAGTTATATCCTGATCGATCAAGAAAATCCCTTTAAGTAAATGTCCGGTTTCAATCGATTGGTTGCCCTCTGACTCAGCAATTTGCTGGGCTTGTTGGATGGCTTCCTGTGTTTTTATTGTAAACTTATTAAGATCCATTTCATTCAATTTGTTGTTATCGTTTCGTCAATTAATATTCCATGTGGAAATTTTAATCTTTTGTATGAAAAATTGACATGAGAACAGCTTTTTGTATGTCAAAATGACTCATTCTATGTGTTTTATGGAGTTATGAACATGAAATTTTGGCTTTTCCACATTTTTTGTAACCTATGTTAATAACCTCCGTAACATATGCTCACAACAAGCAAACCATGAACAAGGTATTTTTTTTCGGGGCATTGATTACTTCTCTTCATTCGTATGGTGGAGTAGAAAAACAGATCACCAAAAAGGAATATGTCGAACAATGGAGGAATACTTCAGTTCAACAGATGATCCAGTTTAAAATTCCTGCTTCTATAACTATGGCTCAGGCTATTTTGGAGTCAGGTAGTGGGAATTCTGTGTTGGCCAGAGAAGGAAACAATCATTTCGGAATAAAGTGCCATGATTGGGAGGGGAAGACAATTTATCTGGATGACGATAAAAAAGGTGAGTGTTTTAGGGTTTACGATAGTGCGGATGAGTCTTATATTGATCATAGTGAGTTCTTAACTACAAAATCAAGATATAGTAAGCTTTTTTCGTTAGAACTGACTGATTATAAGTCTTGGGCGCATGGATTGAAAGAGGCGGGATACGCAACAAATCCAAAATATCCTGAATTGTTGATTGGTATAATTGAAGATTTGAAATTGAATGAACTCGACATGCTTGGGATTCAAAACAATGAGATTTCGCCTCTTGCAGTGGAAACTAACAATACTGCAAGTACAAGTAGCAAAGCTTCGACAGCGCATCAGGTTTTTGACCATCAGAATAAGGTTAAGTATGTTGTAGCTCGAAAAGGAGATACGTTCTATCGAATCTCAAAAGAATTCGGGGTAGCGTTATGGCAATTGTATAACTATAATGATTTCGGGAACAAAAAAGATGTTCTGGAAGAAGGAGATATCGTATACATTCAGCCGAAAAGAAGAAGATCAAAAGTGAAAGAAGTAGTTCTTTCAAAAGAAATAACAGTAAAGGAACTTTCTCAATTGTACGCAATGAAACCAGAGGCAATTGTCAAGAAGAATAATTTTTCGTCCATAGATCAAATTCTTCCTAAGGGGGAAAAGGTTTACCTGCGCTAGCAGGTAGCTCCGACCCGATAGCATAAGTGTGTTGGGTTTTTTAGTTTGTTGTTGTTTGTTTGGGAAGCCTCGCGAAAGCGAGGCTTTTCTTGTAATCTTAACTTAGAATAACTAATTTAGGATTTCAAGCCTAACAATGAATATATCCCTATTTAAACCGATTTAATGGTTAGAATTATCGAAATAGCATATACATTTATGGTTTAAATGTTAAACTGAACAAAACCTTAGATTACTCGATTATGAAACCTTCAACAGAATTGTTTAAACTGATCAAGTCTCTTTCCAAATCTGAAAAGCGGTTTTTTAAGTTGTCATCTTCCCTACAGAGTGGTGATAAGAACTATCTAAAGATCTTTGATTATATTGAATCTCAGTCCAAGTATGATGAAGAGGCATTGAAAGAAGAATTTAAAAGTGAAACATTTATCAAACATCTTCCTTCAGAAAAAAATCATCTTTACAAACTGATCTTGAAAAGTCTGAGATCTTATTACAGCGAACAATCCGTTAGTAGCGTATTAAAGCAGGAGATTAAAAACGTTGAGATCCTTTACAACAAAGCATTGTACAAGGAGTGCGAGAAATTCGTTTCGAGGGCAAAGGATGTCGCAAAGGAAAATGAGAAATTCTATTACTGGTACGAATTGATCTCATGGGAAAAGAAGCTTTTGGAAGAGGCATATGAATCAGGAGAATTCAGCCATAATCTTGATGAACTTGTTGAAGAGGAAGAAATGGTGATTGCTAAATTGAGAAATCTGGCAGAATATCAGGTGATCTACTCCAAGATTAATCTTGTTTTCAGAAGTGGTGGTTTCACAAGAAATGAAGCGGAAAGGAAAGTCGTGGATGAAATTGCGGATTATCACTTGATCAAAGGAAAAAATACAGCTTTATCAACAAGAGCATCTTCGATATGCTATTACATCAAAGGTTTATGTGCTGCAACGAATAGGAATTATGAGGATAGTTATATTTTCTTCAATAAAACTAGGGAGATTCTTGATAAAAACACGAAGATCAAATTTGATTCGGGTCAGCGATATGTTTTGACACTTTCACATCTTTTGAGATGTTACATTGACAGTAAGGATTTTGAAAAAGCAAAAAAACTTATTGAAGATCTCAGAGCATTGGATGGTTCAAAAGGCTTTAATTCTACTGATATAACGGTTAGGATCTTTACCAGTTCTTACAATTTGGAACTTTCACTTCTTCATGCTATGGGTGATTTTGATACAAGTGTAAATCTCATTCCTAACATCGAGGAGCTTCAGGAATATTATGGTGAGAAGGTTTCAAAAGAGCAAGAGATTTTGTTGACCTATAATAAAGCTTACAGCTATTTCGGGATTGGAGAAATTAAAAAGGCACTATTCTATATTAACTTGGTGCTAAATGATAATGAGCAGAATCTGAGACAAGACATTTACAGTTTCTCCAGACTTTTTAATCTCGTATTACACTATGAATTGGAAAATTACGATTTCCTTGAGTATATGATCAAATCAACAAATCGATATTTTTCGAAGCAAGAAAGGGATTTTCAGGTGGAATCTGTCTGTATTAAACATATCCGAAAGCTTGCGAAGGCAGTGAGTGTGAGTGAGAAGAATGAGGTGTTGAAGGCCATGAAAGAAGATCTTCAGGAGTTATTGAAGGATCATAATGAAAGGGTAGTGCTTGAGTATTTCAATATTTCTGCATGGGTTGACAGTAAGCTTGCCAAGGTATCTCTTTCAGATGCGGTGAAGCGGCAGTTAAAAGTTTAAGGCGAAAGAAATAAATAGGTAGCTACCTGTTCTTTGAACTTCCGCCACGCTATTTGAAAAGGCAAAATAATTCTGATTGGACAGATTGATCTTATAGGCAACATCCAATGTGAATGTTTTGGATTTTATCCCGAATCCTGTTGAGCCGATGAACAATGGAGAATTTTCAGCTTCCATTTCTTGAGTAAATGAGTTACCATAATAAGCTATTCCTCCTCGAATAAAAATCGTTGAATAGACTCGGTATTCTCCTCCCAGTCGCAAGTTTACGGCCGGTTTGAAGATAGTTTTTGCATAAGCATTTTCTATTTTGTAATCGTAGGGTGTATACGTATCATCTTTGGTCGTTTTGAAATGAGCCCATCTGTAATCCAAAAATTCTACATCAAGGTTTAAGCACCCCTTTGTACTGAATACATGTGCAAATGAACCGATGAATCTCCATGGGTTTCTAATTCTGTATTTGTAATTCCCGCTGGGTAGTAATTCTAAAGGTACACTAAATGATGAGTCTTTGAATTCACTGCTCATGTCAGCACTGAAATTATCCGTAAGTTCTGTGAAAGTTGGTGAGTGAATAGCGAATCCGAATCTATCCGCTTCTGTGACGAGGTAGATAACACCGATCTTAAGATTTGTCCCCCATCCTGACGTTCTGAGGTCATACTTGTAATTGAATCCTCTCAAATCGGTTCCAGTGGTGTCAGTAAGCGTTTCTTTGTGGTCAATAAGCTCTTCATATTTATGATAGCGAAAGCCGATATTCCCTCCAAAATAAAGCTTATTCATGTAATTGGCACTATATGAGACAAAAAGTTCTGTTTGTCCACCTTTTGATTGAACCGTCCTGTCATGGATTACATCTCCTTCATTTAATAATGAATAATAGGAATTCGTTGAAGGATCATAATTGATTGCGTAACTTTCATAACCAAGATAGGTCGAAAAGGGGAAGTAATAGTTTAGTAATATCGGTTCGTAGCCATACGCTTGCCCTGTAAATTCGTCAAGTAAAGAGGCGTACTGCTGACCTTTATAATGAACGGTTTCTTTAAAATTTTCGATTCGGTTCATTCCGAATCCAATTTGTTTGTAAAGGATCCCGTTCGACTCTCTTGAGGCATCTTCAGTTAGAACAATTGCAAAATTTGAGATTTCACCTATTCCTTTTTTCTCAGCTGTGCTCTGATCGTTGAATGTTGTTGAGTTAGACCGAATACCTGCGTATGTTGTTATTCCAATCTGAGAGGAAGAATACCTTCCGTATCCCGCTGGATTCACTTGTGAAGAGCTGAGATCGGCGCCCAGGGCACCAAAAGATCCACCCATGGCTTCGAAGCGAGCTGAGCCCGAATATGTCGTTTTAGAGAAACGATAGAGATCTGTTTCATTTTGAGCATGAGCACTCAAGGCAAGTCCGATGAAAAGTAAATAAAGAAGATGTTTCATTAATTTCTTCTTCCTGTTCCTCCTCCAGAATTACTGCCAGACCTTCCACTACCGCCACCTGATCCACCGCCAATGTTAGTTCCACCTGTGCCTCTTGGACTGGAATTTTCGTGCATCGATCCTCCTCTGTTAGATGGTGCATTATCAATTCTACCAGGAGACTCAATAGTTCGGCCAATAGAAGAAGGTGTAGGATTGTTGGATCTTATTACTCGACCATCACTCGGTGTAAATCTCGAGTTCACCTGCTGTTGCGAAACTGGTCTCTGGATAGAAGGAGATGTATTATTATTCGTTAACGGAGCAATTCTATGATTTACATCAATTCTTCCCATTTCAGGTCTTGCATTTGATGAAATTGGAGAAGAGGATTTTAATACAACAGGACCTGTAGATCTACCTCCCGGATTTGCTGCACCTGATAATGTACCCCTTGGTCCACTGTGGAAATTGTAAGCTGTGGTTGCTCCTCCATAATTGTTAAATCCTGTTCCGTATGAATTGTAGTTATTATAGTTATTATAGTAACCATAACTATTTCCAAAGAAATAATTTCCTCCGTAATACATTGGGTAGTTCGAAATAGGGTAAAAGCCATACATTGACCCAAACGGATCGATCATGTATACCGGACTACAACCTCCAAACATGTAAGGGGAACAATAAGGTATTCCAAAAGCATAATTCCTGAAGTAAGGATTATAAAACCCCATACCTAACAACCAATAACTTGAGCTGAAATAATTGCTTCCGATTGGGAAATTATTCAGGTCATTGTAGTAAGTAGATGATATCGAACGATTGTTCTTATTATTTCGAAAAGCAGAATAACTAGTTGGGTTGTTGAGTGATTCTCCCACTGGAAGAGCAGACTCTTTAACTACGTAAACATCATCATCTGCCATGAACTGAGGGCTGTAACAACTTGATGTTCCTATGGCAATCAAACCCAATAATCCTGCAAATATTCCAATCGACTTCATATCAACTTTCTTATACCTTTAAAAGTACGCTTTAATTCCTAACTTTGCAACCCTATTGAAGTAGAACTATGTCACAAAAATACGCTACAAGAGCAGAAGATTATTCAAAATGGTATAACGAACTTGTTTACCGAGCTGACCTTGCTGAACATTCGGATGTTAGAGGATGTATGGTCATCAAACCATATGGATATGCCATTTGGGAAAAAATGAAAGAAATTCTGGATAAGAAGTTTAAGGAAACAGGGCATTCAAATGCATATTTCCCACTTTTCATTCCAAAGTCATATTTGAGCAAGGAAGCATCTCATGTGGATGGGTTTGCAAAGGAGTGTGCCGTTGTTACACATTACAGATTGAAAAATGCCGAGGATGGAAGTGGAGTGATCGTTGATCCAACAGCTAAGCTGGAAGAAGAGTTGATCGTGCGTCCTACTTCAGAAACGATTATCTGGAACTCATATAAGAACTGGATTCAGTCATACAGAGATCTTCCTATCCTAATCAACCAATGGGCGAATGTAGTTCGTTGGGAAATGAGAACTCGTTTATTCCTGAGAACCGCCGAGTTTTTATGGCAGGAAGGACATACGGCGCACGCCACTAAAGAAGAAGCAATCAAGGAAGCAGAGTTGATGCTCGATGTATATGCTGATTTTGCCGAGAACTATATGGCGATGCCTGTACTGAAAGGTAGAAAAACTGCATCGGAACGCTTTGCTGGTGCTGATGATACGTTGTGTATTGAGGCTATGATGCAGGACGGTAAGGCGCTTCAAGCTGGAACGTCACACTTTTTAGGGCAGAATTTTGCGAAGGCATTTGAGGTGAAGTTTGCAGATAAAGAAGGAAAGCTGGAATATGTATGGGCTACGTCATGGGGTGTTTCGACTCGTTTGATGGGTGCTTTGATTATGACACATTCAGATGATGAAGGATTAGTTCTTCCACCTGCTTTGGCCCCTATTCAAGTAGTTGCAGTCCCAATTCACAGAACGGATGAAGAATTAGCTGCGATCAATGCGAAAATGACTGAGCTTGCTGAAGATCTTAAGAAAAGAGGAATTTCTTTCAAGTACGATAATGACGAAAATCGTCGTCCGGGATGGAAGTTTGCAGAGTATGAGTCTAAAGGGGTTCCTGTTCGAGTTGCTATGGGACCGAGAGATTTGGAGAATGGTAAGGCTGAAATTGCGAGGAGAGATACGAAGACCAAAGAGATAGTGGATTTTGCTGGGTTAGGGGACTATATCGAGAATTTATTGAATGAAATCCAGAATAATCTGTTGAATAAAGCGATGGTCTTCCGAACTGAGAACACACGTACCATTGACAGTTACGAGGAATTCAAAAAAGAGATCGATAAGGGAGGTTTTTTCCTTGCTCACTGGGATGGAACAGCTGAAACCGAAGCAAAAGTCAAAGAAGAGACACAAGCAACGATCAGATGTATTCCTCTTCACAGTAATCAGGAGGAAGGAAAGTGTATGGTAACCGGAAATCCATCAAAGGGTAGAGTAGTATTTGCAAAAGCATATTGATTTTGAAAATAGAACAGAACAGAAAAACAATCCTCGATCTGCTGTTGAATAAAGCAGCGTTAAAGCAGAATATTGCTGAGGATACAGAAAAGGTCTTTCTTGAATTCAAGGAAACGATTAAAACCGAACTTGACGCTTTGCGAAAGGTAATGAAGGATGAAAGAGTAAGATTGAGTTGTAAAGATATCGGTAAATATGAGAAGCATGCTTACATTGGAAGTGATGTGCTTGTATTTCATTTACACAACAATGTTTTTCGTCTTCCGGATGACAATCCGCTTTGGGGAACCGAATACTTCAAACAAAATGAAGCGAACGGATATTTTGGGATTATTTACATCTATAATTTTCTTGCCGAATCGTTTGTGCAGAGTCGTGTTCATGACCAGGGATACTTGATTGGAAGGATCTTCATGAATCACGAAGGACACTTCTTCGTTGAGGGTAGAGGGCAGTTGGGAATTCTTTTCAGAGATGTAGAGAATATGAAACTTACTAAAGATGCTGTCAAGCTGATTATTCAAATGTCTTTTGTGTTTGCAATTGAATTTGACCTGCTAATTCCACCATATGAATTTGTATCTGAACTAACTGTCGCTGAAATGCAAGCAATTAGCAATAACCTTCAGTTACAGACCGGTAAGCGACTTGGTTTCAAAATGAACGCTGAGGACAAGGATTTTTTTTAAAAAAATGGCCTACCCGTTTGCTATTAATGAATTTCAGATTATATTTGCACTCCCAATTTTAGGGGACTTTGATATACGGCCCATTCGTCTAGTGGTTAGGACGCCAGGTTTTCATCCTGGAAACAGGAGTTCGATTCTCCTATGGGCTGCCAAGTTTTTTTTGGCCCATTCGTCTAGTGGTTAGGACGCCAGGTTTTCATCCTGGAAACAGGAGTTCGATTCTCCTATGGGCTGCGATATAAATATTAAACAACTTAATACAGTTAAATAAAATGGCGAATCATAAGTCAGCACAGAAGAGAATCAGATCGAACGACGCGAAGAGACTTCGAAATAAGTATCAGCATAAAACGACGCGTAATGCAGTTCGTAGATTGCGTGAAATGTCGAAGAAGAAAGAAGCTGAAGCATTATTGCCATCAGTAGCTTCTATGTTGGATAAACTTGCAAAAAGAAACATTATCCACAAGAATAAGGCGGCAAACCTTAAGTCAAGTCTTCAATTGAAGGTAAATAGTCTATAATATTTACTTCATAGATATTCAAAGGGGCGGAAGCCCCTTTTTTTATACTTTTACGTTGCATGAGGTCTGGCCTTCTATTGATATTCCTGGTTTGTGCCGTAGCTGGCGCATGGGCTCAGTATACACCTTCAGTTCTCAGTGTTGATTCATTAAAGATTGACTTCAGAACCAGTGGTTCAATTGATTCAGTCGATCTGCAGGGAAGAAGGGCTGTCCTTAATACTCCAGGGATGATGTTTGGCGGAAACAATGGAATCCCTGATCTCTCGATCTATCAAAATCATTTTAATGAATCATTCAGTTCTGACTTGGTTCAAAATGTTAGATATTCCGGACTTCCTCACATCGGTTTTGGATATTCTTTCGGAGCACAGGGCAGTCAGATAGTAGATTTCGGATACGAACAAGTATTTGGGAAAAAGGTAATAGTAAATCTGGATGCCAAAACTTTTCGGTCGAATGGTTATTTAAGAAATTCTTCAGTTGATGACAGGTATGGGAAGTTACTTGTTCTTGTGCCCGGAAGTATTTGGTCATCTGAAATTAAAACCAGCATCAATTCTTCTAAAGTGGATCTTGCAGCAGGACTTAGGGCAGGGAGTGATCCAGCTACTTTTCCATTGATCTTTCTTCCGGTCAATAAATCAGATGCTAACTCGCACACCAGGAGATCTGAAATTCAAATGAGTAATTATGTTGACTTCTTGAGTAAGGATTCAAGTAAGGCGCTTGGTTTGATGATCGAAAATCGATTGACAATAAGAGATCGCTTGTTTCTAGAGAGTGACACCTTGTTCGGGATTTATAATTTCATCAATATTGACAGTACATCGACAAGAGATAATTATCAATTATCGAGGATCGATAATGGAGCAGGATTCTTTACTCGTAATAAAAACCTGTATGCGGCAGGATTGATTCAGTACAACTACTGGAAATATTATAATTTGAGTTTTGATCATGATACGGTTGAAATAGCAGTGGTAGGCCGGGTAAAATATTTGAAGAAATCATTTTATGGTGAAGGTGAATTGAATTATGCCTTGAGGGGTGCCGGTAATAGCTTTTCAGGAAGAGTAAATTTGGGGGTAAAGAAAGATCTATGGGAGGCTCAATCGCAACTTAATTTTCAAAGCGGGTGGCCGGATCCATTCGTCAGATCATACTATGCAAATAACATAGAGCAAGAATGGAACTATGGATCAGGAACTTCAACTTTCAATTTGAAAAACAGAGTATCATTGAAAATAAAGCTTCCCGTTGTCCTTCAACATGAATTGTTATCGATCAAAGATGGTTATTGGTTAATGAACGATCAGTTGGTCAACGATCAAATGACGAATGTTCTTGTGAACAGGTTCTCATTATCGACCAATTTCAAGTATAAAGGATTGAGCGTTCAACCATTATATACGTATACAGCAAGTCAACAAGCAATTCGTCCGATTCCTGCACACACAATTAAAGGAAGAGTACTGGTGAAGGGAAAAGTTTTGAAAGCGAAAAAGATGCTTGCCTTTTTGGGAGCTGATCTGTTTTATTCTTCTTCTTTCGATCTTCTATCCTTTTCACCGGTATGGAGTAGTTTTAAATGGGATTCTTCCACGGGTATCAATGATGGGTTTGCTGATCTCAGCGCATTTGGAGGTTTTGAGATCGAGAAATTCAGATTTTTCGTTCGCTTTGAACACCTAGGAGCAATGTGGAATGATCCATTCATGGAGCTGCAAGAAGGATATACATTTCCTGAAAACAGTTTCCGTTTGGGGATAACCTGGGATTTCTTCAATTGATTTTATTCACAATACGTCCTTGAATGTTTTTGTCATTTGAATTACTTCGGTTCAACATGCATTAATATCTTTACATCAAAATTGAAATATGGGTTTATTACAAGATAAAGTTGTTCTGATCACTGGAGCTTCCAGGGGAATTGGAAAGGCAATTGCAGTTGAATGTGTTAATCAAGGTGCAAAAGTGGCATTTACATATCTTTCTTCTGAAGAAAAAGCAAAAGCACTCGAAGTTGAGCTTTCTGCAAATGGTGGTGTGGCAAAAGGATTTCGTTCAGATGCTGCCAAATTTGACGATGCACAAAAGTTGGTAGATGATGTGGTAAATGAGTTTGGAACAATCGATGTTTTGGTAAATAATGCAGGTATCACAAGAGATACGTTGTTGATGAGGATGACAGAAGAGCAGTGGGATGAAGTGATCAATACAAATTTGAAATCAGCATTCAATTTAACAAAAGCGGTTCAGCGTCCAATGCTTAAGGCACGCAAAGGATCGATCATCAATATGTCTTCTGTGGTTGGTGTAAGTGGTAACGCTGGACAAGCGAATTATGCAGCTTCAAAGGCTGGTTTGATCGGATTTACGAAGTCAGTGGCACAGGAATTAGGATCTAGAAACATTCGTTGCAATGCGATTGCTCCTGGATTTATTGAAACTGAAATGACAGAAGTTCTGGATCAGAAAGTGGTTGAAGAATGGAGAAATTCAATTCCATTGAAAAGAGGTGGTTCACCGAAAGACGTTGCAGATCTTACTGTATTCCTTGCAAGTGATATGTCTGGTTATATTACTGGTCAGACGATCAATGTTTGCGGGGGTATGCTAATGTAAAAGTTGAAATTGGTATTTTAAAGGAGCTGAGAGGCTCCTTTTTTTATTGCTTGAATCTTTTCTCTTTCCAGACTGAATAGGAATTTAAGAAACGCTCAAAAATGTTGTAGTACAATGTGATATAAGAGATCAATACAAAGATCCAGAGTACAATTATGTTCGTCCAGAAGGTGTTGATCTTTTGTCCGAAAGAATACTTTAACGGAGCATAGAACGGAGCATCCAGGAAACGAGTGTCTTTATTTTCATAAAACACAGGAGCATCTTTTCTATAGATCTCATCATTTTCAATGACTAGTTTCTCCTTTTCCAGACGATTGGTTGTTTGATCGATCAGCGCTTCATTGGTATAGTTGTTCCTGAGTTCATTGTATTTGTCAATGCCAATTTCGGATTTTAACTTTTCGGATTTTTCAACTTGAAGATTAAAGTTCTTATTGTATTGCTGACGCAAGACTTCCAGGAACTGATCAATTGAAGAATTATCTATTTCCTTGTTTGCTCTTCGTTGTTCAATTTCGGTTTTACAATCAACACACTTGAAATTGTCAAATCGTTCTTCTTCTTTTTTGATCTCGTTCAGAAGAATGATCTTTGAACGGTTCCTGATTTCACTATCGAGCTTATCATTGGAAACGATAGACAGCTGGTGCTTCATTTCATTTAACCAATAGTCTTTTTTCCACGCAGCATTAGTCTTATCTCTATTGATCTGATAAAAATCTTTTCCTAATGGGTTGTCATTGACCTGTGTTACAGCCATTGCTTCGTAGGCCCATCTTGACGGCATCAGGTTGCCGATCCAAGGGACTTCAACTCGGCTTGAAAATACTGGGTGTAAACGATCAAATTTCACGATCACACCGCTGAATAGTAATTGTGGGATGATCAGAACAGGTACGATAATGTATATAACCTTTGCTGAATTGAAGGCGCTCGAAATATTAAGCCCCATGACATTTGCAACACAACTCGTACTGAATAAGATCAACCAGTATTCAAACCAGAGTTCATTTATTTCAAGGACCATGTTGCTGACCAATACATAACTCAAACTTTGAACCGCTGATATAAGGAAAAGGAAAAGGATCTTAGAGGTAAGGTACGATCCTCTCGATAAATGCAAGAAGCTTTCACGTTTAAGAATGTGCTTGTCTTTGAATATTTCTTCAGCAGAAACCGTCAGACCAAGAAAAAGAGAGACAACAACAGAAATAAACATGAATTGCGGTATGTTCTCATTAGTATAAAATGAATATTCAACATTCCCGAATTCATCAGATCGATTATAAAATTTGACCACAAAGGATAAAAGTAAAGCGAGGAGAGGTGCCTCGAGGAAAGTGACCAATACATATTGCCTATTTCCGATCTTTGCCAGTAGATCCCGTGAGAAAAAGACTTTCAACTGGGCAAACTTTGAAGCAATGACAGATTGCCCTTTAAGTTGTAGGGCTTCAAGTTCTGTTTCCTTCTGTTTTTTATGCTTTTGATATCTTTTGTACCATTCTTCAGGACTAATCTTCCTTTCGGAAGTAATGTTTCCATATTCATCGATCAATTTCGAATCGATAATATTGAAGATCAATTCGGGGTTGACATTGCCGCAAACGGAACATTCTCTTTCTTCCGCATTTCCATGATGAATGTGTGTTTTGAAATAAACGACTGCATCGATGGGGTTGCCATCAAAAACTGGGTATCCACCACGGTCCATGATCAACAACCTATCAAACATTTTGAAAATATCCGAACTGGGTTGGTGAATAACAACAAATACGAGTTTTCCTTTAAAAGTCAATTCTTTTAAAAGGTCCATGATCAACTCTGAATCTCTTGAAGAAAGTCCAGACGTTGGTTCGTCAACGAACAGTACATCCGGTTCTCGGATTAATTCTAACGCAATATTGAGTCTCTTTCTTTGTCCACCGGAAATAGTTTTCTGCATTGGACTTCCAACGACCAGGTCTTTTACTTCATAAAGACCAATTGCATATAAAACGTCTATTACTTTTCGTTTTATTTCTCGCTCTTTAAGATTCCCAAAACAAAGTTTGGCGTTGAAATATAGATTCTGGAATACGGTTAACTCTTCGATCAAAAGATCATCCTGGCTAACATAACCAATGATCCCTTCAAGAGCCATTTTATTTTTATGCAGATCGATTCCATTAATGGTGACTTTCCCTGCAGTCGGCTCGTAGTTTCCGTTAAGAACGGAAAGTAGGGTTGATTTTCCGGTTCCGGATCCTCCCATGATTCCTATCAGGTTACCAGACGTTTCATTGAAATCGATTCTTCGAATTCCAACTTCACCGGTCTTGAACTGATATTCTACGCCTTCACATGAGAAATGTAATTCGTTTTCTCTACGTGATTTCAGGAAATGACTGAGTATGTCACTATGATAGAGTGGCTTACTTTTTTGTGTTCTTAAGGTTGATCCTTGGGTGAAAATGTGCGTACGATCATTATATACAAACTGACCGTTCAGATTCAATTCATCCTTGCCAAAATATCTAAAGAATAGCAGGTTTACACTTCGAATATAGAGGATTCTAATTTCCTCATCAAGCCCTTCCAGTTTTATGCAATTCCCTATTTTTCCCTCAGGTCTAGGACTGACATACATCACATCCTTGTTTTCCATGTGATGCATGAATGAACTTAAAATGAAATCTGTGATAAGGTCATACTCTTCCTTATCGATGTTGAATGAATCAGCTACCGTATTAACAAATTCGATCTCTTGTTCGGTAACATCCTCATTGGATTGAATGAATTCGATAATCCTGATGAGAACAATGACCTTCTGTTTCTGAGTTAATTCTTCATTGATCTGCTTACAGATGCGCAGGATCTTAACAGAATTGAGTGAGGTCCTCTTTTTTTCGCTGTCTTTTCTAGATTGTTTGCTGTGTAGCGTGTTTAAGTAATTGTTGAAAAGCTCAACGTACTTGCTAATGGATGTATCCCGAATTTCCGATTTAAGGAAAGACTCAATAATACCAATTGACTTAGAGGAGCTAACGACATTTACTTCGTCAGGAGAGTCGGAATTCGAATCGTCAACTTGAGCGATGATCGCAAACAATTGCATTAAAGCACGCAGGATCCTTTCGCTCATTATGAGTTAATTATTGTTTAAATCCGATGATCATTACAGCACAGCCGGTAACCTTTTTATCCAGATCCAATTCAGTTTCGATAGATACCGGAATGGTTTTCGGAACCTTAAAGTCCCAATATGGCGCATTCTTGTAATTTTTATTCGTAAAAAGAACATTTCCGTTAGGATCCTTTACAGTAAAGATTACATACTCGTCATCGTTCCCAGCGGACGCTGCAATTCGGTATGTTGATCCACCATAAAAAGTGGTTTTAAACTCTGCTTTTTCACGATCAAGGAAAGCAGTGTATACTTGTCCATCAGAAACGAATTTTGTTTTTCCCATTGAACCGTTAAGGTAGGATTCACAAACCTTTACAATTTTTTCACAATCCTGAGCGTTCGACTGGAAAGCAAATAGTGATAATGTGAAGAATAATATGCTAATCTTTTTCATGTCGATCAATTAATAATGCTATCACGAATATTCTCAACCTTCAACGTGATCTGATTTAGGATATCCGTATCAATCTTAATGTTGATATTGTGCTGAAGCGTGGTTGTTTTATTCTTCGCATCAGTTGTTGGTTCTACGAATTCATAATCGATATTTACTTTATCGAAATAGAAACGAAGATCATTCAGTTCGGAAATTAGCTCGTCATTGCTTCCTCCTTTGTTGTATTCTTCAAGAATTTCGATGATCGTATAAAGGGTTTGTTTTTGCTCTCCGATACGCTCCTTGATCTTTGCATTGGGCTTCATCTTATTCAACTCACATGCGTAGTGAAGGGATTCAATCCATCCCCCTGCAAGAATCAATGCAGAAGTGGATTTACGGTTAGAACTTTTCAAGTAGTTGTCTGCTTTGCGGAATGCGTCAGAGACAATGATCATAACAGAATCCTCATTATCATTGTTTTTCTCAAATCGCGACATGAAGCTTTTGTCAAATGCACCTTCAAGCCCCAATTGACCTGTCAATTTTTCGATTACACTCAAATAGTTCAGGGAAACAGCTTTTTGCTCGTAAAGTGCCGAATATCCCAAGTCAGTACCATAAATTCCTAAATTCAATGCTTGCTTGAATTCGGTTGTATAGTCTGATGCATTTTGAACAGGATTCAAAAGATCATTGTTAAATGGAAGGTTGGTTGATTTGATCAATAAAGCAGTTTGAACAGGTGAAGGAATACTAAAGATCTTTCCATCAAAATTAGTGTTCAATGAGCTGTTAGGATCAATAAATTCTTCGTCAATGCTTTCTTTTCCTTCTTCACTTTCGTTTCCAGAACATGCCGCGAAGAGCATGAAAATAGGAAGCGTGATGTAAGCCAGATACTTTCTCATAGATAGTGTTATAACGAGTTAAAATTAAAAAAAAATATGCAACAAGGATGTGGCAAATGAAAGAAGTGTATAATGAAGTTCATTTTCTTTGAATGCTTAACTTTGAGGAAATTAATGTCATATGAATATTAGGCCAAGAAGAAATAGAAAATCCTCATCGATCAGGGCAATGGTGGAAGAAACCAAAATAGGTACTGAACACTTGATCTATCCGATCTTTCTGAAAGATGGCAAAGGATTAAAGGAAGAAGTTTCTTCATTACCGAATAATTATAGATGGTCAATTGATATGCTGATCCCTGAGATCGAAGAGTGCATGGAATTGGGTATTTACACATATGATATCTTCCCAGCAGTGGATGAGTCTCTGAAGGATAAGGTGGCGAGTTATAGTTATGCGGATGATAATTTTT